>DQLG01000047.1 GCA_015660315.1 Candidatus Latescibacterota bacterium | reverse complement strand
GTTTATTTTGCCTTAGGGGGTCAATACGGCGAAGATCCGCAGCGGTGGTCTGAAGCCCTTAAGGCCTTTCGACAGGGCTTGGCGCTAAATCCACTCTCAGCCGTCGGCCATAACAACCTTGGCCAGTTGTTGTTGCAGGACGATCAAGTCCTGGGCGCCCTGGGTGAATTCAAAGTGGCCATACAGCTTGACCCAAGCCTAGGCCCGGCCTATGCGAACCTCGCCCGATTGTTTCTCCGCCATATAAAACCCACAGAGTTGGAGCAGGAATATCAACATATCTTCGAGGAATTTGAAGGCGGGGCTCCACAGGTTATTGCGCGTTTAACGCTGGAAATGGTGGAGTTGGGTAAAGAACAGGTTTATGAGGGTTTTTATACCAAGGGCCATCGAATTAAAAATCTAATGGGCATTGTCGGTAGTCGGATGCGGGGATTGGGACGCAAGGCCGATGGCGCTATGCAAGTCGAGTTGAACAAGCTGGGTGGCGAGCACGAGGCGCTCTACGATGAATGGGTTGGTTTTCTCGCAGCGATGAAGGTGGAGAAAATTCGTCCGGTGGTCATCGAAGTGGATCGATTGGTTCGAAGGGTAGCCGAACTCGTTCGCAGCCAAACTTGGAAATCGAAGGTCCAAGTCCGCGTACAGCAGGGGGTACCCCGCGTCGAGGCCGACGAACGCATGCTGCGCGAAGCCATAATCAACCTTTGTTTGAATGCGCTAGAGATCCTCGAAGAAGGAGCCGGGGGGCAAGTCGTTATCGGGGTTGGTTATGATGAAGAGCGCGCCCAAGTTTTCATAGAGGTGGAAGACGATGGACCGGGTATCGACGAGCGGCATATAGAGCTGGTTTTTGAGCCGGGTTTTACGACTAGAGAGCGGGGCAATGGCTATGGTCTGAGCATCGCCCGCCGTATCGCTCAGGCCCATCACGGCGCATTGCGCGTCAAAAGTAGAACGGGGCACGGTACGGTTTTTCGCCTCGATTTGCCCATCAATTTCTCGGCGGGTGAAAACTAATATCCGCATCTGAAATTTTAAAAAAGGTTGCAATGGCAGCAAGAAAAAATAAATCTGTATTGATTGCTGATGATCAACAAGAATTACGCGATCTGCTGTCGGAGAAGCTGCGGGCGCTGGGCAAGGAAGTGGTTTCCTTTGCAAGTGGTCGCCGGCTATTGCTGCATCTTCAGGATCATCGCGAAGATGTAGAGCTGATCGTATTGGATTTGGATTTTGGCGCCGGCGAGCCGGGTGGTATCGAAATATTGCGAGATATCAAAGAGAACTGGTCTGATTTACCTGTCATAATTCTAACCGGCAAGGGTAGCATCGATGCGGCAGTAGAGGCGGTGCAATACGGGGCGGCCGATTTTATCGAGAAAGACCTATATGTCGAGGACAAACTTGAACTCGGGATGGAGAAGGTCGAACGCATGTTGGCCGTATTGCGCGAGAATGCGCGTCTCAAAGCAGAAAACGAGACTTTGGGGCGCGAAAACTCGTACTACCGGACGGAACTGGGCCAGCGCTATCAAATAGTCAGCGGCAGCCCGTTAATCGAAAGCTTGCTCGAACAGGTCGAACAAGTGGCTTCGATTCCCCGACCGGTATTGATTCGCGGCGAGCGGGGCACTGGTAAGGAGCTTATCGCCGCCGCTTTGCATTATGGGGGAGATCGCAGCGACCGTGCCTTTGTAAAATTAAACTGCGCGGCTTTGTCGGATACCCTGCTGGAGAGCGAGCTGTTTGGCCACGAGAAAGGTGCTTTTACCGGGGCGGTCGAAATGAGGCGAGGGCGTTTTGAATCGGCAGATGGCGGCACACTATTTCTCGATGAGATCGGCAATACCTCGTTGGATTTCCAAAAAAATGTATTGCGGGTCATTGAATACCAAGAGTTTGAACGCACAGGTGGTTCCCAGACCATTCACGTAGATGTGCGGGTCGTGGCGGCGACGAATGCTGATTTGGAACGAGAAATCGAGGAAGGTCGATTTCGCGCAGATCTTTACGATCGTTTGCGCTTCAGTGTAATTCAGTTACCGCCGTTGCGTGAACGACTTGAGGACATACAACCCTTAGTAGACTATTTCACCGGTCAAATCTGCGACGAGGTTCCATCAATTGAAAGGAGGTTTTTTTCGGCGAGCGCCTTAGCTACTTTACAGAGCTATGCTTGGCCGGGCAATGTGCGCGAGCTCAAATTTGCCGTCGAGCGTGCGCTATGCGTTGCGGGAAACCCCGAAGTCGGCGCTGAGGATTTACCGCATGAAGTGCGCGGAGAAGGAGGGGTTTCGCTACCTGGCAGCGGGAATTTTGACGAGCAAGTGGATGGAGTCGAACGAGGCCTGTTGATGCGCGCGATGCAAGAGGCTGGCAATAGCCAAAAGGAAGCGGCAGAACAATTGGGGCTAACGTACGATCGCTTTCGCCATTTGTTGCGCAAACATCAATTGCTCGGCAAATAACAAAATTAGTTGACCCGGCCAAGGGAACTACAGTTTATGGCGCAGGGATGCCCATATCAACGTCGGCACTGGTACAGGGTGAGCGGGCCGATTGCTTATTCTCGCGTTGCGGCACCACGCCGCCGGTGTCTGCCGAATTCAAGCGTTATTTGGGTAGAGCTGCGCTACTATCAACCGGTCGGGCGTGGAACTCGGGTCGATATGCGGTTGCGTCTAGGTACCGCGAAAGGACAACTGCGGAGTCAAGTCTTATATTATTGGGGAGGGTTGTCGACCCTGCGCGGTTATGGTTTCAAGCAATTTAGCGCCGACCGTATCGGGCTTTTACATGCTGAGTATTGGATTGACGGCGATGCGCATTGGCAACACGGGGCGATGCCAATGGAAGACATGGCTATGGGGCGTGCTTCGATATGGGCTCTGCTTGGTTTGCCAACGATGCACAAAATCCATTTGCTCGTTTGGATTATCTTGTCAGCCAACCACGGAGGATCGAAGAAGACCTGGATTTGAAGAAGAGTTTTGGGTTTGGGATTGAGTTGGGAGATAGTCGTCTAAATATCGCCCGAGCATTGGATGGCGATGGCCAAGGGGGGAGTTTTTCGCACGGTTTGGCCGAACACTCTAACCCCTATTACTAGGCTCTTTGCAATCTATATACAAGTCGAGCGCCGTGTTGACAGGGTAGGTCCTCCCGGTATATTAGCCGCAGTACATACTAAGCGGGCAGGGGCACATGGATAAAGTTTATAAAGTCGAGACAACGCTTTCCCATGGATTGGCAGAACTCTACGCCGGTCTCGAGGAAGAATTTGCCAATAAGAGCAGTATTCCCTTATCGGATATGAACCGAACCCTTTTGCAGACCGGGCTGATACACCACTTGGCGATGATGGGGGGGTTGGGGTTAATTGATCCTGAAAAAACGGCGAAATTGGACGAATTGATCGATCAAGTGGCCAAAGACACGATTCTCTGGGAAGTCTTGCAAATGGTCCGTACCTATTGGCGCGATTGCGGCGGTGCGGGCCAGGGTGGGGCCGTCGATCTAAAGGCCTAATCTTTCGGTCATTATGAGCACATACAATACAATGTGAGCTTATCTATGGGATCTCGCCGATGATGGTTTGGCGGATGCTCACAGTATTGCCGCTCGTCCAGAGCAAGTTAATGTCGGAATTGAAGCCGTAGAAATGGACCTTGACGATAGAGGTAATTTAGTCGTAGGGTTGCAATTTGATCCTCCTTGTGCACATTCTGCTTATGAACTTAAAGTATGTGTGCAAGCGGCGAGGGAGAGTGGAATCAGTTAATTTTTATACTACAATTATGGAATCGCTCCCAGGCCTAATTTACGGTGGGTCAAAGAGTGTATAAACTATTGTACAGGTTAAAGTTCAGAGCAGTGGCCGTGGCTTGACAAGCCTTTGAGCCACAAGTATATTGTTTGCAAATTACACCCGGAAAGCCGCCTAATTTGGCCCAAATTAATGGAGCCAGATCAGCTATACGATGAACGCGTTTAGCCCCATTATCCTCGATCACTACCGCAATCCGCGAAATGCGGGGGAATTAGAGGATGCGAATGCTTCTGGCCAAGCCGACAATGAAGCGTGTGGCGATACAATGCTACTTTTTGCCCGCATAGAAGAAGGGCGTGTGGTCGGCGCAAGTTGCAAGACCTTTGGTTGTGCCCCCTCTGTCGCCGCCGGTTCGATGGTAACCGAATTGCTTAGCGGGGCTAATTGGGAGGATGTCAACGGCTTGCGCGCGGCAGATATTGAGCAGGCATTAGGCGGCTTGCCCGCAATGAAGCGCCATGCAGCACAACTAGCCGCTGATGCTTTGCGAGCGCTCATGCTTGATTTTCAATCGAAGACAGTTATATAGCCTGTTTTAAAACCCAAGTCGAAAGGACTGTACCATGGCTCATTCTCTTCCTGATCTTCCCTATGCCTATGACGCGCTTGAGCCCGTCATAGACGCTCGTACCATGGAAATTCATCATACCAAGCATCACAATACTTATGTAACGGGTATCAATGCTGCTCTTGAGGGCCATGATGATCTTGCGGCTAAAAGCATTGAAGATCTAATTAGCGATCTCGATTCGGTTCCCGAGGATATTCGCGGCGCAGTCCGCAATCACGGTGGTGGGCATGCCAATCACAGCCTGTTCTGGCAGATCATGGCTCCAGAGGCCGATCGCGGCGAGCCGTCCGACGAGTTTAAAGCGGCGACTGAGGCCACCTTCGGTGCCATGGAGACATGGCATGAGACCTTCGTTAAGGCGGCTACGACAAGATTTGGCAGCGGCTGGGCCTGGGTGGTCGTCAAGGACAGCAAGTTGAATATCCTCAGCACCGCCAACCAGGATAATCCCTTAATGACAGGCGAAGGCACCCCGATTATTGCTATCGATGTTTGGGAACATGCCTACTATCTCAACTACCAAAACAGACGGCCCGACTATATTGCCGCCTGGAGCGGCCTCGTCAACTGGAACGAGGTTAATCGTCGTTTCTCCGCCGCCATGGGAGCTTAATTGATGGCGGCTCAAGTTGGTGACAGTGCGCCCGGATTCAGCCTTAAGAATTCGAATATGGAGGATGTAAGTCTCGGGGATTTTTCCGGCAAGAATGTCGTTTTGCTTTTTGTTCCCTTGGCTTTTACCGATATTTGCACCCAAGAGCTCTGCGATATTTCCACCGGTATCAACGCCTATGACGAATTGGGTGCGCAGGTATTGGGGATCAGTGTTGACACTCCTTTCAGTCTGAAGGCTTGGGCCGAGAAGGAGGGGATCTCGATTCCTCTGCTCAGTGACTTCAACAAAGAAGTCTCCGCTGCTTATGGTGCTCAGTTTGCAGACCTTTTGGGATTCAAGGGCGTCGCCAAGCGTTCTGCTTTTGTCGTTGATGGCGAGGGTACGATCCGCTATGCCTCGGTTTCGGACGATCCAACAGTCTTACCGGATTTTGAGGCGATAAAAGCTTGTCTAAAGTCGCTGAACTAAACCGTTATATCAATCTGTAACAAAGTGGGGCAAGCCAGAGCGGCTTAGCCCCACTCTGTTTATTAGGTTTGATAGAGAAGCTCTCTTTTATGCGCCTCAAGCGAGAAGATGCCGATGGACGATATGACCACAGACTCCCTTGATGATAGGGATACACCAAGCTGGTTGCAGGGCGAAAATAAGGCTAAGGCAGCTCAAATCGCTGGCCATTTTGCGGAAATCATGAAGGTATTAGGGCTTGATCTCAGCGATCCTCATTTATTAGAAACTCCAGATCGGGTGGGGCGGATGTATATGGAGATATTCAGGGGATTGGACGAATTACAGGAGCCATCGATTACCAACTTTCCCAATAGCGAAGGGTATAGTAATATGGTGATCGTTAAGAATATCGATTTTTTCTCCGTTTGCTCGCACCATATGATTCCCTTTTTTGGCAAAGCGCATGTCGCCTATATTCCAGGCGAGACGATCATCGGGTTGAGTAAGATTGCCCGCATTGTCGAATTCTATGCCCGGCGGCCGCAACTGCAAGAGCGCCTGACCGATCAAGTTGTCGGCTATTTAGAAGGAAAAATAGCCCCCAAGGGAACGATGGTTGTCATTGAAGCTCGACACCTTTGCATGGAGATGCGGGGAGTGGAAAAATCCGGAACGTTGACCATGACCTCGGGGCTGCGCGGCTGTTTCGAAGATCAGAGGGTGCGCGAGGAATTTTTCGATCTGTTAAAAAGAGAGTGAAAATTACAAGCCCGAACAGGATGAAATTATGTCTGAAGTAGAAGAGCCGGTACTAGCGACTCCGGCGGCGATTAAACCCCCTGTCGATCTGGCGGATATGGCCCACAAGGAATTCCGCGATGACGATTACTGGCGAGCGATTCCCGCTTATGCCGATCTGGGCACCGACGAATTCCACGACCATCGCTTTCAAAGTCGCAATAGCATAACTAGCCTGAAGAAGTTGCAGCAGGTCGTCGGCAATCTAGTTCCGGATTCCTTTTATCAGGATGTCGAAAAGGGGCTCGCGCTCTCGCCGATGAGTGTGAGGATTTCACCATACTTAATGAGTTTGATCGACTGGACCAATCCGGCAACCGATCCTTTGCGAATTCAGTTTCTGCCGATGGGATCCAGGATGTTGCCCGATCATCCTGAACTTGCTCTCGATTCCCTGCGCGAACAGCAGGATTCCCCCGTTCCGGGTTTGACGCATCGCTATGCGGATCGGGCGTTGTTTTTGACCTTGGACACCTGTCCGGTATACTGCCGCTTTTGTACTCGCTCCTATGCAGTTGGTTTAGACACGGAGGAAGTTGAGAAGGTTCATTTTGGCGCGATCGTCGATCGGTGGGAGCAGGTTTTTGCCTATATCGAATCGCGACCTGAGCTAGAAGATATCGTCATCAGCGGCGGTGATGTGGCGAACCTCAAAGCCGAACATATAGAGTATATCGGTGATCGCCTGCTCAAAATCGATCACGTGCGCCGTATGCGCTACGCCACCAAAGCTCCGGCAATTATGCCGCAGAAATTGATAACGGATACGGAGTGGGTAGATGCGCTTAGCCGAGTGGTTGAGAAGGGGCGTAAGATGCACAAGGAAGTTGTTTTGCACACGCATTTTAACCATC
>DQLG01000097.1 GCA_015660315.1 Candidatus Latescibacterota bacterium | reverse complement strand
GCACGCCTCGGTCGAGAAGTCTCAATAGCCTTCTGAGCCGTGCAGGCGCGTCTAAAAAAAGCACTATGACGAAGTGCAAAGTCGTCAAAATACGCCACTTCCCATACATTACACCGAATGACGCATAGTCGAAACCCATCGACGAATAGGCGCAATAGGTTTCGCGGCGCTTATAACCTTCCTTAAAGCCAACCCACGATCGCGGCAAACGCTACAAACCAGTGCGAGTGACGCGTTCCGGCCCTATGGCCGGTCAGCCAATGCTTGCAACAAAGCACGGCGTACGACGGCGAACTCCTGCGGATCTTGACTGTAGTCACTCGCCGAGCGCACCAGTCGAGCGCTCAGTGCCTGCGCAGCTTGCCCGCCCGCCTTGGCCGCCAACATCACTAATAGTTCATAGTCCTCAATCCCATCGCGCACATTCTCCAAACGAATGCTGCTGATCGGGCCGTCGACCCCGGCGTAGAAAAGCGATCCGTCGCCATTAGCAGTCCCATACGAGGCGGGATTCCAACGAGTCCGGCCAAAGGGGTCGGCGTTTAAAGGAGCGCGCTGCCCGGGCCAGCGGTTCATCGCATAATAGAGAAATCCCTCAATGCCGCGTTGATGCGCCATCCACCATAAGAGCCTCGCCTCCAAGGCTGGATACTCCACAAACCAGTTGGCATATGGATGTTTCGGGCTGATGCAGATATACCACCAAACTTCAGCCCCAGCCAGGCGGGCTTGCGCCGCCGTATCTGTTTCATAAACTGCTGAAAGCGGCACCCATATATCCACCAACTCCCCTAATCTTTGGTCCGCTCCCAACCCAGGATCGCGCGCCGTTGTCGCCAACCGCAACTCGGGATAACGAGCCTTGAGAAAGGCGAAGGCCCGTTCCATCTTATCAAAATCGTCGACCTCTACTTCATCGAAGCCATAGAGATAAGCCTTTGTGACAAGCCCCAGTTCATGCAATTGTGCAACAACCGGATCGAGGCGCGACGCCAACTTCGCCAATCCGGCCCCATCGTATTTCGCCTCAGCGTCTAGATAGAGCAGATTAAAGGCATTGAGTTGCCCGCGCTGAGCAATCGCCGACAATTCTTCCAGATCCGGCGTTTCCCGGCGATATAGATGATCTAGGTTGATTCGGTGATCGACGATAAAATCCACATAGCGCTGACGCAATGCGCCTGCTCTTTTAGAGCCATAGATTTGCTCCAGCATATCCCCATAGAGCGAAAAGGCCGTCTGCACCGTCGTACTATCGGGCAAGGTCACGTCGTAGACCTGCAGCTCCAGCGGTATCGCCCCCAACCGCGCCCCATCCGCCCAAACCCCTACTTGCCCTCTATATAGCCCGGCGACCGTCTCCTTCCCCGTCCTTAGCGCCAGCCACGCCACCTGATTTTCCCCTCGCCGGATCTTGAACTCACTACGCGGCAAGAGCGGATCGGGCCACCACCCCGAAAAGTCGACCGGGTATTCGTCCGGTTTTTGCGTTAGTACATAACCAACTTGTGACAGGGTTATATCGTCCAGGGGAAAAACTGCACCATCCTCCTCGTGCTTCAATTCCTCGACCTGCAACCGCAAACCCACAGCCCGTTCGGCGCGCCAAGCAATCTGCAATCCTTCGACCTCATTGCGCGCCATCTCTATTCGCAACGGCGGGCCACCACCCGCCCCGATCATCCGCTCCGTATAGAGCGCTTGCCGAACCCGTGGTAAATCCCCCCGCATAATTTTCTGCGTGCCCTGCTCGCTCCAGGCGACCAACCCAGACCGCCGCGCCGCCGGAAAGACCGCGAATTCGCCCAGGTATAGCTCATCGCTGCGGTGATTCCAAACCAGGTCCGTAGCGCTAAGAAACATCCGATAGCGCCCTGGTGCCCCACCCGACCACGTCCAGTCGAGTCGCTCCGTCTCCTCTACATGCTCGGCAACGGGCACCCCCTGGTCGTCGCGAATCTCCAACCGGTAGAGCGCCGCGCGCGAGCGCTTGCCGCGCACACGCACAGCCCCCCCGCCAAAGGGATCCGCCAAGAGTTCTGCCCCTACCAGATTCAACGGCTCGGCGATTAAGCGAAGATCGTCCAGTAGCAGTGTATAATCCCGGGCCGGCTGACTCATATACAAATCGATAAGGACGACCCGATCCAAGTCGATCTCCTGCCGCAAGAGCCCCAGGTCAACGCGACAGACCTGTCGCCCACCCGCCGGTAAGGCAAAGAGACGCGTCGCCCTGGTCCCGTCCGCGTCGTCTACTCGCAGCTTTAACAACGCCGCCAAAGCGGACCGATTCTCGACCGCGAATTCCAGCCGGTCGTAATCGTCCCAATTCCCCGAAACAAAAAGGCCATCGCCATACAAAAGGCGTAAAGACGGCCACGAGTCGCGCCAGGGCCGCCAACGCGATGCGCGCGCAAAACGCAGTAGGGCCTGCCCCTTCTCCACCTTCGCCCCGACATCCAAATTCCACGCTTTCAACGCATTGTCCCGTGCAAAATCTTCGAGCACGTACACCGCTAATGGCTCGGCCAATACCGGCGACGCCAGCAAGGCGAGCAGCAGGAATATCACAGTTCGATACGGGGTTTTACGCTGCAACTAGGACAGATGCGCTGCAAATGTTCGCGGCGTACTTGCCATAGATCCTTGGCGCGCACCAGTTCGCATTCGGCTTCGCCGACCTTGCCGCGTCGTTGCAGCTTGCGGCGATCGAGCGTCGCGTCGATCTTGTCCGTCGGCACCGGGCAAGGACCATCGCGAAAAGCCAAACCCAACACTTCTTCAACCGAGCCGTCCTCTCGAACGATCTGATCCTTATTGGCAAAAGACGCGATACACCCGCAAGGCACCGACAACTCCGCCACGTGATAGGCGGTGCTCGTATCGTGCGTCGTGCCCAGGGCCAAGATATAGCCGCCGCCGTGCACCAGCTTGCCGATCGGACTGTCCTCTGCCCAGATCCCGGCTGCGAGATGTCCGCTGCAATAATGTGCCGCGCGCGGGCCGATCGCCGCCACGGCATGTGTCGGATGCATACTGCGCACGGCTTCCGCACGACGCCATAGCGCGTCGGGTATTGCGCCATTGGTAGTCGGTGTCGTCAATGGATTGTAGACTTTGGCCGCGCGATGGTTAAACGAAGGTACCAAGAGCGTGCCCCGGCGGCCAACAGCCCGCAACAGCGCATCGACTACCGTCTCGGCACCGCCGGCCACTTTGCCGATTGCCGATAACGAGCAGTGCACCATTAAGTCCATACCCGCATCGACGCCCAAACGCCGCAACGCCGCGACGAGCTCCTTACGACTGACCATCTGTGCCGGATCGCTCAATTCGACATAGCCCAATTCGGCATGCGCGGCGAAATAGGCATGTGCCCTTTCGATCGCGACCGGCTCGCGCGATTTGTTGCGCAAGCCATCGCCCGCATCAATTTCCTCGCAGGCGATGCGCTCTGCGATGGCGCTTAAGTCGCGACGGCCATCGGCCCAAAATAAGGCCCAGGACGCGAGCCGGGCATCAGCAATTTTTTTATTTATCGCCTCGGGCGTATTCTCCGCCGTCGGTGACAGCGCCGCCGTGCGCCGGGGCACGAGCCGGGCTATAGCGGGTTGACGCGGACGTTTCTCTGCCCGCTCAATTTTGGTCGCCGCTGCCGCGACCTGCCGCTCGCCCTCGGCCATCGTCGCGAGAACCTCGCCGCGGTTCCCACCCCACAGCCAGCGCTCTAATCGCCGCACGCTGCGACTGTGCGCTTCGCGTATATACTCGGTTTCGAACCGGGGTCTTTTTTTCTTGCCCAACGCCGAAACAAAATATTCATTCTCCGAGCGAACCAGTTCCCCCGCCCCGTCGCTACCCATATCGGCCAAATAATACAGATAGGCCGCCATCGACGCCGCACAGGTTTCCAGCCCTTTCGGGCTCAGCAATTTGGCAACGTCGGCCGACGAGTGATAGGCATCGAAACCGCGACCGTCCTGCCGATGGTGCGTCGTGATCCAAGGGCAGGGAAAACCATACTGCGGGTCGCCGATCAACGTATCCGAAGTGGACATAAAATTTTCCGGACAGACCCTATACCCTGGCCGGTGCCGCCGCACCCCCGACCGCAAGATCGCCTCGCCGATCCGGTCGACAAAACCGGCCGACATCGGAATACTCGCATGCCATTCCAAACGGCCGTCGCAAACTTCGGGCTTAGAGCCGATCGTGTCGATGCAAACGCCGGCCAAAGGCGTCTGCAACCGTCGCACCCGCTCGAGATAGGCAAAAAAACCATAACATTCGTAGGCATTGAGCAAACGAATGGTGCGTCTTGGCCGTTGGATCTTGCCCGCCCGAATCAACCCTTCGACCACTCGGGCGATTTCCAGCGTCAACGCCACGCCCGAAGCGTTGTCCACCGCCCCCGGCTCGGCGCTGTGCGCGATCGCCCAGACCTCGTCCTGCGGGTCACCTGCTCCCTTGATCACCCCGCTGACGACATCGTGACTGCCCACGTATTTGCGGATATCCGCCTTGACCTGCAAGGTCAATTGCCCATGGCGGCGCACTAGCTGCCGGAGTTTTTCGCCCTGTTTATCAGACAGCACAAAACCCACCAGCCGCGCCGAAGACCGCTCCAGGGGAATCGCGCCCCAGCCAAACTTGGTCCAAGCCAGCGCATCCGGCAGATTGCGCAGCGACCTGTCGACAATCACACCGGCTGCGCCTTTATCGGCCAATAACTTCAGCCCGGTGCGCGGATCGAGTTTGGTCAGTACGATCGCGCCGGCCAACCCGTCTGCCGGCAACCGCTCGATCGCTGTCCCCTCGTCGATCACCACAAGCCGCAATCGCAATCCTTCGCGCGGCGTCCCCGCACTCCATTGGATAACGTGCCACGGATTCTCCCGCCAATCCAAGACCCTCTGCTTTACCGGATGCACCACATCCACGGTTGCCCCCCTGACATCGCACGCCTCTTGGATGACCCATCGACCCGAACCGATCCGTCCTCCGGTCTGGATCGACTCGACCTCGGCCTGGGCTCCGGCGACTTCATAACGCCGCACCAAGGTTTCTGT
>DQLG01000766.1 GCA_015660315.1 Candidatus Latescibacterota bacterium | reverse complement strand
CGCTGTTGATGGTGTTTAGGCATCACTTTGTCTGGTGGCCTTTGCACCCCATAGGTTTCGTCGTGAGCGGCACGTGGATAATGAATAGCATTTGGTTCAGCATTTTTCTGGCCTGGGGTATCAAAAATATCGTCTTGAAGTACGTAGGGCCGCGGGGATACCGCCAAACGCGTTGGTTTTTTATGGGCTTGATCCTGGGGCAAATCGTAGTGGGTGGAATCTGGCTGGTCATAGATGGGTTTACGGGTATGACCGGCAATAGGATTCGGATGTATTGATTAAACTTTTTTGTGAGAAGGTGTCCTCGTTATGATGCTAAAGTCTGAAATTAGCACTATGTCTGTATTTTTACTATGATTATCATAAAATCTAATAAGTATTTGCAATAAAACCTGATATTTGTTCTAAAATCTAATATTTGCACTAAAATCGAACCAATAACATAATAGGTGGTACGAACAAGTTTATAAATTCTATTTAGTTTCAAACTAATCAGCTGCAATTGTCCAGTTATGTTTTCGCATCGAAAAGATGATTGTAGCTGAACATTCATCTTTTAAAAAAATATTGACATTTGATAGGGTAGCAGTACCTCTATTAAACAACAATAATTGCATGTCTTAGGATGGCGACATAAACCAGGTGTATTGATTAGATTTTATATGAGCCAATGTCCCTAGTCCATCTATATATAGTTTCAGGCGGTTTATGAGCTTCGAACGGATTCATTGTCGCAAGGGCGCTCAGTTGCTGATGAGGTTGCTGAATCTCGTTTTGCTAATCTCCTTGATCGGGTGTGGCGATGAAGCGACAGTGGTCGCCCAGGTGGGTGAAGTAAAGCTGACCCGCACCGATTATGAAATATTTGTCGGGAATCTCTCGAGTGGCCAGAAAAATGCCAAGAGCAGCCATGACACCCAGATCCAATACCTGCAATCGATGGTCGACCAAGAGCTCTTGCTTTTGGAAGCGCGAGAGCGCCGGCTTCCCGATAAGGCCGATATCAAGGCCGAACTCAAATTTCTGACCCGTCGCCGTCTGGCCGAATTGTTCTAGGCGCGAGTTATCAGTCCGCGCATAGAGATTAGCTAGGCGGATCTGGAACGGGAATTTGTCGACAGTCGGCTCGACAGCGAACGGCTGCTGAGCCGGATCCTCGTCCGCACTCCCGAAGATCGCGACCACGTCTTGGCCGAGTTGGCAGAGGGCCGACCATTTGCCGAATTGCTCGAGCCCTTCGCCCCCAATGACGCGATCGCCGAAGGGGACGGGGTGGTCGGTTGGTTTAATTATGCGGATGCCGAAAGGCGTTTCCTCATTCCCCGGCGGGTCTTTTTCGCGCTGGCCCTGGATCAGGTGGCCGAACCGGTGCGGCTGCCGCGCGGTTGGCAGATCTTCCGCTTCTTGGACGAGCGTACGCCCGATCTACAGGATTATTATCAGGAAGTTCGGCGACTGGTCCAACAACGGCAGTGGCAGGCGGGCAATCGGGAGGATATTTTGTTCGGCAACGCGCGGTTCGATGAGCAGCGCCGACGCCATGTCGGTCAATGGCCCGTAAAAGGCCACGTGAAGCGGTCTCGGGTCATCTTTCATCGCCTCTTCGACAATCAACCGCGCTCCAGGCGAGTCGACAGGCGTCGATTCGTCCGGTATGGCGCCCGGCGCACCGTCCTCGACGCGCACTCCTCTTCTAAATCCATCAGGCGCAGGCGCTTCACGGTCTCGTCGTGGCTGGCCTGAAGGCTCGTAGCCGTCTTCTTGGTCCCGAAGTGGGCCGGAATGACTCCGTGCAGGTCGAACGACGGCGTCAGTACGGCATGCACAATGGCGTACTGGTCGTCGGCCTCGTATCTTGGCGTCGGTATTGACGATGACGCGTTGTTTGGCCTCTGCAGGAAACGCCACGTCGAATACAGTGAAATCGCTCATGAACAACTTCTTATCCGGTAAATGTACGCAGTTGGTTTATGCACAGACGAGGCGAATCAGATCCCGCTGTCAGGAAGCAGGGCCACTGTTTTGGTCTGCTTCGAGGCGCGTGATGAGTTGTCGGACCATTTCGTTGGCCAGACGGATGTGTTTGGGGTCCTTGTCAGACAGATACAGACAGAGGCCCAGAATCGTCTTTTGGGCATCGTCTGGTGAAGTGTCTGTTTCGGCGCCGAAGAAGACGGGTAGGGGAATGCCCAGGGCCTGACACAGTTTGTTGAGCGTCTTGAGGCTGACGAGTTGCTCTCCTCTCTCGAGCTTGCCGACGCTATCCACGCTCAGGCTGGCTCGCTCGGCTAGGGGTTGCTGGCTCAAGCCGCTGTCTTTGCGCATCGCGATAATGCGGCGTCTCGTAAAGTCGAGAAGTTCGTCGATTTTCATACTATCTCCATGAAATCAAGAAAAAAATCACTATAATATGGATATTTTCTTTCTTTATTGCGATAAAAGTAGTTATTTATAGACTATTTGGCAATGATTGATTGATTTTTAACGAGGATTTTGCCCATGAAACGCGCTGTACATCCAGCCATTTCCCTCATCGTGCTCGCATGCGCTACCGTCGGCGTGGCTTCGGCCGAAGACCCTGCGATCCCCGCCTTTCCCGGAGCCGAGGGCGCCGGGGCTTATACCATTGGCGGACGCGGTGGTCGCGTCATCGAGGTCACCAATCTGGACGACGCCGGTCCGGGCAGTCTGCGCGCTGCCGTCGAGGCCAAGGGGCCCCGCACTGTCGTCTTTCGCGTCGCCGGCACGATTCGCCTGCAAAGCCCGCTCAAGACCAGAGAGCCCCATATCACCATCGCCGGCCAGACGGCCCCCGGTGGCGGCATCGCCCTGCGCGACTACCAGCTCAGCATCGACGCCGACCAGGTCATCCTGCGCTTCCTGCGCGTTCGACTCGGCGACACCACTGGCGAAGACATGGACGCCATCGGCAGCCGCTACCACAAGAATATCATCATCGACCACTGCTCGGCTAGCTGGAGCGTGGACGAATGCGTCTCGGTCTACCGGAGTGAGGACGTCACTGTCCAGTGGTGCCTTATCTCGGAGAGCCTCCGGGAGTCGGTGCACGTAAAAGGCGCTCACGGCTTTGGCGGGATATGGGGCGGGAAGCGCGCCAGCTACCACCACAACCTGCTGGCGCACCACTCCAGCCGCAATCCGCGTATCTCCGGCCGTGAACCCTTCACCCAATGGGTCGACCTGCGCAACAACGTCATTTACAACTGGGGCTACAACTCCGTCTACGGCGGCGAGGGCGACGTGCGCATCAATCTGGTCAACAACGTGTACAAACCCGGCCCTGCCACCCGCGAAAAGGTCCGTGCCCGCCTGGCCAACCCCAACGAAGGGGACGAAGGGCCCGAAGGTTTGGAGCGTTGGTGGGTTGCCGGCAATGTCGTCGTCGGCGCGCCCGACGTCACGACCGATAACTGGCTGGGCGTGCATCCTGCCAAAGATTTTCCCGTAGATCACTTTCGCGCCGATGGCCCCTTCGAAATCGCACCCGTCCGCACGGATTCCGCCGCGGTCGCTTACGAGCGGGTGCTAGAGCGCGTAGGGGCTTTTCTGCCCCTACGCGATTCTCACGACCAACGCATCGTCAAGGAAGTCGCGTCCGGCACGGCGACGTACGGAGGCGCATATGGCGAAGGGTCGGGGATCATCGACTCGCAGGAAACGGTCGGCGGCTGGCCCGAATTGGCCGCCGGTCAACCGCCCGCCGACGCTGACCACGACGGCATGCCCGACGCCTGGGAGAAGCAGTATGCTCTCGACCCGGCCGATCCCGCCGACGGGCCCGCCGATGGCGACGAAGACGGCTACACCAATCTCGAAGAATTTCTCAATGCCACCGACCCGACGGCCTACGTCGATTACGGCGATCCGGCCAACAATCGCTTCAGTTGGGAGAAGGCGGATTAACATGATCGTATGGGACGCGAGCGGCATGCTGGCTTTGGGCAGCCTGGCAGCTACGGCTGCAATTGCCGCGGTCTGGGCGTCGCAAGGGGCCGACCAGGCAGCGGGTGGCGCGCTCGCTGGTTATCGCTACCGCGTGCTGGTCTCGACCGATATTGGCGGTACCGATCCCGATGACTTCCAGTCGATGGTGCACCTGCTCCTGTATGCGGATGTTCTCGATATCGAGGGTTTGCTCTCGTCGCCCTTCGGCGAGGGCCGCAAGGAGCATATCTTGCAAGTGATCGACTGTTATGGGCGCGATTACGAGAATCTGCGGACCTACTCCGAAAACTACCCGCAGCCCGACGCGTTGCGCGCGCTCACTAAGCAGGGCGAAACCGAAGTGGCGCCCTACGCCGGCGTGCGGCGATCGACCGAGGGATCGGAGTGGATAGTGCAGTG
>DQLG01000356.1 GCA_015660315.1 Candidatus Latescibacterota bacterium | reverse complement strand
TCGAGAAGCCGTTCATGTCGTCTGTTTGTCTTCACTGAGCACCACACACAGCGGACACTGGCAGCTAAGCAGCGAGCAGGTGAATTAGTGCTGCAGGACCATCTCGATATGGTCAATGACTTGCTAAATGTTGTCGAGGCAGCGGAGCAGCGGCTTGGCCGTATGGATTGGGCGGAGCGCGATCGGGTCAACCACCGCACAAGTTATATATTCGAACGGTTCCACTTGTCCCATGTATGTTGCAATGACCATGTGAGTTGGTCCGATATGGAAGATTGCGAGCGGCGTTTGGCGGCGCTGGGATGCAAGCTCTGCGTCGTGCGTATCGACGGTGTAGCATTGGTGGACAGACATCGCGAACGCGGGACACAATGGCAGGAAGTTGTAAGGGGGTGGGGCGTGGCTGAGGGCAAGGTTGCTGATTTTTTGTTGCGGCGTCAGGATCAGTTTATAGCGCGATCTTGCCAGCCCGCACTCGAGGTGCATATCGTTGATATGAGCGCTATAACGGTGGAGGATGGAGCTGTGGAAGTGCTAGATTTTTGGGGCATTTGTTAGGGCCATCAGCATGACTTTTAGCGGATATTGAGTGGCGGTTGCAAAAAAATGATGGGGCGCAGATATCGTCTCGAGTCAAAAACCCCTTATATGAAAAATTTAGGTATATTTAATCTATGTTTATCGATGAAGTAGTTATTACTGTGGAGTCGGGTGCTGGCGGCAGCGGTTGTTGTTCGTTTCGCCGGGAGAAATATGTGCCCAAGGGTGGACCGGACGGCGGCGACGGTGGCGACGGCGGCAATGTCATTTTTCGTGTTGATGGTCAACTCAGTACGTTGCGAGATTTTCGTTATCGCCATCATATCAAGGGCCAGCGCGGCGACCACGGTCAGGGCAAGAACTGCACCGGCAAACGCGGTGAACACGCGATCATCCGCGTGCCACCAGGCACTATTCTGCGCGATGAAGAGGGTGAACTAATTCTCGATATGATCGAGGATGGTCAGGAATTCGTATTGCTCAAGGGCGGTCGCGGTGGACGCGGTAATGCTCGTTTCGCCACGCCGAGGGTGCAGACCCCGAGGCGCTTTGATTACGGCAGTAAGGGCGGACAGAAGATCGTCAAGCTCGAACTGAAATTGCTGGCCGATGTTGGCTTGGTCGGTTTTCCGAATGCGGGTAAGTCGACATTGCTCTCGCGGCTTTCTTCGGCGCATCCCAAAATAGCCGACTACCCCTTTACGACACTCGAACCCAATCTGGGTATCGTGCAGTGGGCAGAATACGAGAATTTCGTGTTGGCTGATTTGCCGGGATTGATCGAAGGCGCGCATGAAGGTAAGGGCTTGGGCGCGCGTTTTCTGCGCCATATCGAGCGCACGCGCATCCTGCTTTTTGCCATCGATTGCACCAGCGAAGATCCGCGGGCCGATCTAGAGGCGCTGCGGCATGAATTACAAGAATTTGATCCTGGCATGCGCCATAAGCCGGTTGGTATTGCGCTGACCAAGGCTGATTTGCTCGGGCAGGATCAGGAGTTCGAGGATCCCTTCAGCGATCTCAAGGTGCCGCGGTTTCTGGTGTCGGCTGTAAGTGGTAAGGGTTTGCCGGAGATGTTGCAGGGCATAGGGCAGGCAGTAAAGAAATTTCGCGCCTCAGAGGCCGAAGCCGAAGTAGAGGCTGAAGACCTTAAGGCTTAGCTAAGACTAGGGCCTTCAGCTGTGGCTCGCCGTCGGTAGCGAAATCGGGGTCGGGCTGCGGTAATTCGACCTTTATATAACCGGGCAGGGCGCTTTGTGCTCTTCGGGTGAATTCTTCCGCATTCCATTTTTCAAAATTAGTCGATAGTAAGATTTGACCCCGCGGAGCCAAAATCCGATCGGTTCCTTGTAGCACTTCCTCAAGATCGCGTTCGAGCTTGAACGCGCCATCGCGGCTGCGCGAAAAAGAGGGCGGGTCGCAGATGACCAAGTCAAAGGTGCGGTCCCGTTTATTGCAGCCGCGGAGAAAGTTGCGCGCTTCAGCCTTCCAGAATTCGCAGTTGCCCTTATTGAGGCCGTTGAGTTCGAAATTGGCTTCAGACCAGTTCAGCGTCGGCCGCGAGGTATCTACGCTGACGACTTCTTGCGCTTGGCCTAGTGCCGCGTTGAGGCTAAATCCCCCGGTATAACTAAAGAGGTTGAGCACGCGCCTTGACTTGGCCTGGGTCCGCACCCACAGACGGTTCTGGCGTTGGTCGAGGAAAAGGCCAGGGGACAGACCGTGGTCGCTGCGAAAGATATACTCCAGGTCGTCTTCGTGGGCGGTCCATTGCTCGATCTGAGTCGATCCCCAGCTGCTTATCGCCTGTGGGTCTTGGCCGCGGTCGCGCATCAGGCGGGCTAGCCAATATGATGAACCCGCTGCCGCGGAGAAATCTTCCATATGGGCGAGGTCAACACTGGTGGGCAAGGCGGATCCATACCAATAAAACCAGCACAGTGTCCCGAAGCGGTCACAGCGTACTTGCGGGTCCTCGTCGTGTAGTAGCCGCAATGTGGTTGGGGAATCTATCGTGAAGTGCTGCTTGCGCTTGGCGAGCGCTGCTTGCCAAGCGGGTGGGAGTGCGTTGCTCATGCCGAGTCGCGCTCGGCCCAAGTTCCTTGCGCCTGATAGGCGACGATGGCGACCGAGGCGCCCAAATTCAGTGAGTTGGCGCGGCCGAGGATCGGGATATTGACCATGATGTCGACGGCTGCTTGCAATGTATCGGAAAGCCCAACGCGTTCATTGCCAAAGACAAGGCCTAGGGGCCGTGGATAGTCGACGTGGCGGAATTCGGCATTGGCGCGGGCCGAGGTGCCCATAAGGTATAGGCGATGGGTGTGCGTCCAGGCGAGAAACTCGTCGGCGGTGCAGTTGACGATGGGGACGCTGAAGGTGGCGCCCATGCTAGTGCGCAGCGCTTCAGGGTCATAAGGGTCGACGGCTTGGCCGACGAGAATAACGCCCTGGCCGCCGGCAGCGCCAACGGTGCGGACGACGGCGCCGACATTGCCCCGATCTTGCGGCTCTTCCAAGACGGCGACAAAGGTGTCGGTGGTGATGGGGATATCGCCGAGGCTGCGTTCGGGCAGGCGGACGACGGCGCCCAAGCCCTGCGGCAGTTCGCTGGCGGCGATGCGCGCAAAGACGCGGGCGTCGACGGAGACCTTGCGCAATGGGCTTGCGGCGATGCGTTCACGAGCCAAATCACTGCGCAGCAAGTCCGGGGAATAGACCAAGGCGTCGATGGTCCAGCCATTGTCGATGGCCTCTAAGGTGTTGCGCACGCCCTCGGCCCAGAATACTCCCTCGCGCTTGCGGTATTTCTTATAGGCGAGCGAGCGAATCATTTTAACAAGAGGATTCTGGAAGCTGGTTATTTCTATCGGTTGCTTGTCCATGGTTGCGCGATAAACTACTGAATATTCGACCATATCGCCACGGACGAAGCTTTGCCGATGTACAAAGGTCCACTTGATATAATTAAATTGGGGGCATTAGGCATACGTTTTACTGGAGCATGTCATGGCCAATGAATTTCTCCGCAAGGTAGCGCTGTTCGGTAAAGGTAGCTGCCGCCGAACCGACCGAGTTGCTTACTAGCGGCCGCGATCACTTTATCTCCTTGATCCACAAACACCCGCATATCGCGACCGAGATATTGTCCGAATTGGCCAGCCGTTTGCGCAAGACCGATGTGCAGATCGAGTGCTTGGCGCTGATGCATGTCGCCAGCAGCGTCTCAAAGACCATCCTCAACCTTGTCGTCGAGCAAGGACAGGAGGCGTAGAAGGGGTATGGTCGCAGAAGCGATGAACGCACACTAGGAATTGGCCCGGATGGCGGGCGGGTACGATGTGGGAGACGGTGACTCGGGTGCTTAGCCGCCTTGAGAAACAGGGGTATATCCGCTGTGATGGGCGGCGAATATTCGTGTTCAAGTAAGCGTATGAAGGATAAGCGCAAGGCGGGAGCGGTTTTTATCGGGGGCGATGGGGGCTCCCGGTTTTTTTATGGGGTAGATCCAAAAGTAAGGCGGCCCTACCAGGGCTCCCAGCTTCTTGCGCGGGGTAGGATACGCCGCTAAGTTTTTTATAATAGCGGTTTTTTTTAGACCAGTGTTAGCAAGGGGTAAAATTAGATGCGGGTGTTGGTGACAGGCAGCAGCGGCAGGATTGGCGGGGGGTTGCTCGAAGAGTTAAAAAGGGCACACGAGGTTGTCGGCTATGATCGCAAGTCGCCCGAATATTTGCCCGAGGGAGTGCGTTTTGCGCAGGGCGATCTATTGGACCGGGAGGCGTTGGGCCTGGCGATGGAGGGGGCTGACGCCGTCGTGGATCTGGGCGGAATTCCCTATGATATTCCCCCATTGCACGAGGTCTTTTCGATCAACGTGCAAGGCACCTATAATGCACTGGAATTGGCTGTCGAACGAGGGGTCGGTAGCTTCTTGCACGCCTCCAGTATTATGGCCTACGGTTTTGGGCAAAACGTCGACCCGATTTATCTTCCAGTCGATGAGGAGCACCCGGTGCGTGCAGACCGACCTTATGGGCTGAGCAAAATCGTCGGCGAACAACTCTGCCGGACCTTTAACGAGCGTTGCGGCATTCGAACCTTTGCTTTCCGCCTAACCAATGCGGTATCTAAAGGATGGAACGACGATAGGTTCCCGTTGGGTGAGTTGAAGATGGAAGTGGCCATTCACCAGTACTTTTACGTGCTCGATTTCGCTGCGATGATCGAAAAGGTGTTGCTCGCGGATCAGTTACAGCACGAGGTCTTTCTGCTCAGCGCGTTGGATTCAACCCATGTCGATTCGACTGAGGAAGTAATCGCGCGTTATTACCCCGATGCCGAGTTACGCTATGAAGATTTACAAGGGTTCGCGCCATTCGTCACTATGGAAAAGGCGCGTCGCTTGCTCGGGTTCGAGCCGCAATATTCGTGGCGAAATAACGGGT
>DQLG01000827.1 GCA_015660315.1 Candidatus Latescibacterota bacterium | reverse complement strand
CGAGAGCGTGAGCTGGGGCCTGATCAAGGCTGCCTACTAAAAGTAGATTCTGCTTTTAGCCCAAAAGAAAAAACCGGCCCCTTCGCAGGGGGCGGTTTTTTTATGTCTATCTTGTACTGAAGCCCTATCCGTCCATCATCTCCTGCATCTTGTTGGCGACCCAATCTATCGCGATGTCGGCCATCACCCGCCCCTTCTTCGGCGTGGCGTAATCGCGACCGGCCCGGAAATACACCGGATCCCGCGGCGCATAGCTCTCGCTCTTAATATCGAGATTAGCCGCTTCGTAATCGACACCTTTCCATTGCACGTTCTCAGGAAAAGCCGCCATCGCAAAGGAGGTCTCAAACTCCGCCGCATGCGCCGGACAATCTTTTGATTCCATCAATTCGTCGACCAGTTCCTTCGAATAGGCCGCCCAATAAGAAGCGAATTGGATATCGATGCCCAATTTCTGGCTGAATTCCTCAACCTGATTGCCCAGCGGACCATTGCCGGCATGGCCATTGCAGATCAAAATATGCTCGATGCCGTGTCTTTTAAGCGATTCGCAAATATCGTAGGCAACCGTAAAAAAGGTCTCTGGCCGTAGGCTCAGCGTACCGGGAAACTCCATCCAATGCTCCGAGATCCCCACCGCCATCGGCGTCGCCACCACCGTCTGCGGATAGAGTTGCAGAGCCGCCTGATAAGCGACATGGGCCGCGCTGGCGGTATCGTGCTCCATCGCCAGGTGCTCATTGTGCTGTTCAGTGCTGCCGGTCGGCAGAATCGCCCCCTTGATCAGACCTTGCTCCAAGCGCTCGCGCACATGGCGCCGGGTCAATTTCCACAACCGTACTTCCTCGGTGATCATTCGCTTATCTCCTTCATTAGTTGACATTCGAACTCGAAGACCCTATCATGCAAAATTAATTGGCGCACGACAACTATCTTTTAAAAGGACAAATCTCATGGACGGCGTATTCACCGACTGCCGCACGCACTGGAAAGGTCGTATCGGCCAAGCGGCGATGTCTTTGGCCAAGACCGAAGGCGGCGCGCTCTCCTTCGGCACCGATGGCGCGGACCGCCAACTCGGTCTCTCCCATAAGGCCCTGTCCTTCGCCGCCCGCATCCGTCTGATCTGTCGATCCGAGCCAGGCAGCCCCGATTATGGTCAATCAGTCTTAATCCGTCAGGAAAACGACCCACAACCCAAATTTCACTTTCTCGAAGAAGGGGCCGTGCGTTTGGGCATGCGCGTCGCCTTCGATTTAATCGATGACGAAGGCCACTACCACGGCGATGGACGCCAAGATGTTTGGCTCTACCCGGAGGGCGATTTACACTGCACCTTCAACCTACAAGTCATCGACCGCCTCGGGCACGGTCCGATCCAGGACGCCTTTGTCGAAGCCAACGGCGACGCTTCCTACACCCGCCTGCGCCTCGGTCCAGAAACCATCGAAAAACAAGGCGAAGTCACTCGCCCCTTCGGTGATGCATTGGCCGAATGCTCCCTGGTCTTGGAAGGCTCCGAAGGCCTCTGCGCCCTGTACTGGGCTCGTAACGAAGGCCATGCATGGCAGGGTTCTGACCACGGTCCAACCCCTCCCTTTTACGCCTCGCACTGGCCCAGCGGCATGCAACAATGGGCGCATGGTGGCATGGGCTGGACCTGTCACGGCGATACCGCCTCCATCTACGCCTCGGTCTGGGAGGAAGGGACCACCGCGCGTTTCGCCTGGCTGCGCGAATCCCTAGTCGAAGTGCAAAGCGCTAGCGATGCCACCTTTACCGCGACCCTTGTGGCCTCGCTAAGTGACGACGAGAAAAATATCGAAGGCCGGATAAACGCCGTACAACATCCGCTCGAACCCACCGTCGACGGTGGAACTTTTCGTTGTTACACCGATGAGGACGGCACCTATGAGATTGGCCAGGCCGATCCAACGGGCGCAACAATTGTCTTCGCGCCCGACCCACAGCAACGCACCATTCGCCTGCGCTACTTCCGCCGCAAGACCGACCCCCGTCATCGGGGCGCAGTCCATGCCACGATCAACGGCGCCCCGACCCGCGTGCAGCTTGTTTCCGAAGGGGAACTCACCGACGATATCTGCGTACCGATGGATATGTCGCACAAGAATGACTCGATCGACGATTGCATCATCTCCGCGCAACTGCACTCCGAGCACCCCACTGAAATCCGCATCGACAAAATTCCCGGCATCCAAGCGACCTACCAGAGCGAAATCACCGGCGTTGACCTCAACCGACGCGCTGGTAACCATCGCGATATCGCGGTCTGGAGCAGCAAAAACCAACAGGCCCCACTATTGGAGTTCGACCTATTCTCCGGCGCGATCCACCGCTTGACCGATTACCGCCAGACAGAGCCGGTGATTTGGGAAATGCCTTTGGCTTTTTTTAAATCCTGCGGCATCTCCAAACACGACTACCTCAACCAGGTCCGCGCGTTCTCCATCGAAGAAAACGGCCCCGACGCGGTCAGTCTCTATTTTTGCGCCACGAACCCCAACCAACGCGCACAATCCGAGACCTGGTTACGTATCCCCTTTGACCATCCACGCCCCAGACTGGAAGTCAGAATGAAGATGGATGTAATCGAAGGATGGGACGCGCAAAACGCCGAATTCTCCGACATTTTCCCCTATCCTTCGCGACTGCCCGAAACCTGGTTCCACGACGCGGTGCTCTTCGTTGAACGCGACCGCACCTATTACAAACCGAACTTCCGCCCCGATCTCAGCGTCGGTAGCGGCAGCGGCAGCGACGACCCGTTCTTATTTTACGCGCTCTACCCTGCCGACCGCGGCAATGTGCTGGCCCTCTTCGAAAACCCACAACCTACCGAGCGCAAATTTCACTACTCCGTCTGCGGCAACTATATCGACATTCACGTCAATTACAACTGTGGCGAAGCACCCGTGCCCGCCGACACAACCTTCGAAGTCAATT
>DQLG01000221.1 GCA_015660315.1 Candidatus Latescibacterota bacterium | reverse complement strand
TTTGGTTTGTTGATTTATCTGGCCGGGCTGTTGGGCATACCCGCCGATATTTACGACGCCTACAAAATTGAGTCCACCAATACCGCTCGCCGAATTTGGCATCTCGACATCCCCCTGGTCATGGGGCAGACGCGCTTGCTGATTATCCTCACCTTTATTGGCAGCGTACAAGATTTTCAGACGGTACTGATCATGACCCGCGGCGGTCCGGGCATGGCCACCTATGTGCCGGCCCTGCGCATGTATAACGAGGCTTTCGTCTATGGTCACTTCGGTTATGGGGCCGCCATTGGTCTACTGCTCTTTGTGCTGGTGTTGGCGATTACGGTGGTCAATATGAAGATCTTCAAGGAGGAGGCGTCTTGATCTGGGTTGGCGAGAAAAGGGCAAAGCGGTTGCTCGTCGGGGTGATTCTCACGGTCCTAGCAGGTCTGACTCTATTGCCGTTTTTTGTGACATTGCTCATGTCGCAGAAGACCAACGGGGAAATCCTTAACCACTTCTGGGCATGGCCGGAACAACTGCATCCCGAATACTATGGCAAAGCGCTGGCTTTTTTGGGAGGGTATATCTGGAATACGGTACTGGTGGGGTGTGGCACCATTGTCGGGGTGGTATTGCTCTCGTCGCTTTCCGGCTATGTCTTTGCCCGCATTGAGTTTCGCGGCAAAAAGACGGTGTTTCTGCTTATCCTGGCATTGATGATGGTACCGGGCATTCTTACGCTGATTCCTGCGTTTATGTGGTTTAAGGAGTTCCCTTTTGTTGGGGGCAATGACTGGCTGGGGCAGGGAGGCACGGGCTTTCTCAACACTCGTTGGGTATTGCTGATCCCCTATATTTCCGGCGGTCAGGTGTTCGGCATTTTCTTGTGTCGTAGCTTTTTTGAGCGCCTGCCCGAATCGCTTTTTGAGGCGGCGCGCATCGACGGGGCTTCGGAGTTCCAACTCTACTATCGCGTCGCTCTGCCCTTGTGCCGGCCAATCCTGGCGACGCTGGCCATTCTCGCTTTTGTCGGCGCCTACAACGACTACGTATGGCCTCTCGTCACTGTTAGTGACGCCGCGGTCCAGACTTTTTCGGTAGGGGTCACGCTCTTTGCGGGGGAGGGAAATCTGGAGCCGGGCGAAACAATGGCGGGATACGTGTTGGGGTCGCTGCCGCTCATCGTCGTTTTCGCCCTCGGCATGAGATACTACGTAGCGGGGCTCACTCAGGGCGCGATAAAGGGATAGAGGCTCTCGGGTGATGGCGATAGAAGAGGTTTTTCGTCGGTGTGGGATTGGTGTTGCGCAATACCGGTCTACTGGCTGGTTCCGTAGGCTTCGGTGTAGGTAGCGGCTTCATGGGCGTTCGCCCTGTAATTTTTTTCGGCCTGTTTGCGGTACGCTCGTGGCGACATGCCCCTCAACCTGTGGAACTGCCTGGTAAAATAATTGGCGTCGTGGAACCCGACCTCATAGGCGATTTGCGAGATGGGCGTCGGACTGGCCAGCAACAATTCCTCCGCACGCTGTAGGCGCATATTGAGCAGGTATTCGATTGGGCTCTGGCCGATGGTGGCGTGGAAGCTGCGCGACAGCGAACGCTCGGACATGCCCGCTGCGTGTGCCAAGTCGGCCAGTTGTAGGGAACTGCTTAGATGGTTGTCCATATAGCGGATGCAATTGGCGATATGCAGTAGCTTGGTACTGTCGAGGGAACCCAGCGCTTCGTATTGCATGCAGAGATTGCCGACGATGAGTTGGAGAAACGCTCTGGCCCTGGAGCAGGCAAGGGGGGTGGTTTGTAGCGCTTCCACTTCGAGGAAATTTATCCAATCGCCGATCTCTGCCAAGGCCTGTGGCGACAGCTGTAGCTGGCTCTTGAATTGGTGCATTGCCCGCATTCTAGGTTCTAATAGAAAGAGCGCGTAAAAACCAGGCATACTGATGTATTCGTGATTCAGCGTCTGTAGGTGCTGATTGCGAATAAGGATATTGAACAGGCTCAGGTTATTGGTATCAGCGTAGGCGTGCTGGATATTAGGACCTATGACGAAAGTATCGCCGGCCTGAACGGGGTGGTGAGCATCTTCAATAATATGGGTGCCCTGGCCGTTGAGGATGATGACCAGTTCGATAAAGTCATGCTTGTGCAGGGCGCGATTGGGTTGATTTGTTTCACGGCGGGTGACGATGCTCTGGTAGGGCATCTGAAACCAGGTGGCAATAGATTCATCGCCTCCACCTATTATTCTTTCTTCATGCGGTGTGTTGATATCTAAGTATGTTGTCATAATAAAGAGGGCTTTACGCTAAATTGCCAAGTAGGTCGATGGCGAGATAATGCTATTATTTGGCGATTATGTCAAGGTTTTTTCTCGTCACATAATATAACTTATTAGCGGTAAAGCTTTTGACAATCCTATTAGCTCTTGAAAGGAGATAACAAAAAGCTGAAATCGGCTTTATAAATTCTTCTTTTTTGAATTAATAATATCCTAACCACGAACCAGTGAGGTGGGTGCATTATGAAGAAAGTTTTAAGTGTTGCAAGTATGTTGGCTGTCGGTATTATGCTGCAGGCCAGTGTAGTATCGGCGCATGTGCCGATACCGGGTATCGACTCGGCCACGCTTTTCCAATGGCCCGCCGGTCAAGAGCCTAATTTGGACGGCGATCTTTCCGAATGGGATATCGTCCCCGAAGATTATTTCGTCCCCTTCGACTCCCATTTCGAATATTATCTCGGCTTGGGCCAGGAAAACGACGAGAGCAATCTGTCCTTTCGAGTCGTAGCTGGTTGGAGTGCGGGCACCAACCGTCTCTATTTCATGATGGAGCGTTTCGACAATTACTGGGATCGCAATGGCGTTGGCGCCGTTGCCGCCGGTGATGACAGCTGGGAAATTATGATCGACGCCGATCACGGCGGCGAGCAGCACTTCGCCTTGGCCGATGATTTCGAAGATGCAGACGAGCGTCAGCGCAACCAGGGTCGCTTCGTCCAGAATGCCCACTGCGTCTGGCCCGAAATGCCCGATGCCAACCGCGCCGTCGGTTGGAAGTGGTGGTTCAACAGCAATTCGACCTGGCACGACGAAGCCCCCTGGGGAGACTATGGTTTCCAACTGGATGGCCAAGTCAACTCGGGTGAAGTCACCGCGCGCATCGAGATGATGTCGGCGGCCTGGGACGATTTCCATTGGATCGGCCCCGATGACAGCCAGATCCATACCTTCACCGAGGGCAATACCATCGGTTTGGGTTGGGTGGTCCACGATATGGACTCCGCTGAGGAAGACAATGGCGGCGCCAGCGATGGCGGCTGGGGTATCAACCCCAACATCCAGATGTGGTTCGACTGCGGCAACTGCTCGGATTTCCTCTTGGCACCGCTCGACCCCCGCGTAGATTTCAGCAATGTTCCCACAGCGGTCGAGGAACAAAGCTGGGGCCGGATTAAGGCTGTTTATATCCAGTAGCCTGATCTGTTCCAAGCGTTAATGAACCGTGAATATCTGGAGGGGAGGTGTGCTTTGCATCTCCCCTTCAGACTTTTTGTGCTTTAGGTTATCTTCAAAAACTCCGCACTCCTTAGGGAAGACGTCGTTATGGTCTTAGGCCGTTGTATGTTGGCTGCGCTGTTGCTGGTCGGGATAGTGGGCACCCCGGTCGCGGGGTTGACCGTCTACCGGTTGGGTGGCGAGGGGGCGCCTCCGCCGCCGGAAGTCACCGAGGGCGGCGCTGACTTTGTCCAGTTCAGCTGGGCGGATCTCGATGCCAATTTGCAGGGGGCGGGCGAGTCACTGACGATCGAGGTCGGGGGCATTTCCCCGCTGTTCTTTACGGCGGACCAGAATTTGGTGGAGACCGTCTGGCAGCGCGGCGGCTATGTCAACACTGGGGGAGGAACTTGCGGAACCTGCCCTGGATGGGTAGAGGCGGACGAAACCTCCTTTGTCAGCGATGGAGACCTTGCGACGGCGTATCACGAGAAAAAAGGCAGCGCCCCGCGCAGAGTGCGTGGCCAGCGCTATGGTAAGAGTTTTCTCGTCGACCTCGGTGGCTTGTTCGCGGTGGATCGCATCCGCTTTTCCACCCGCGCCGGCAACGAGGCCAACTACATCGAGCATTTTCACATCTGGACCAACGCCCTGACCAACGACGAGGCGGGCATCAGTAGCGTTGATCTCTGCGGCGCGGGGCGCACCGACAATTGCCTTAGCTTCGTTG
>DQLG01000131.1 GCA_015660315.1 Candidatus Latescibacterota bacterium | reverse complement strand
GCGACGCTTGCTGATCCAGCTTTATGAGCGCGAGGGCGATCGCCGCGCCGCGATTGAGCAGATCGAGGAACTGTTGCTTTTTGAGCAGGACAATTGGCCGCTTTATCGCCACTTGGCTTATCTGTATGCCGAGACGGGACAGCCTGCGCGCATCGCCCCACTGTTCAAAAAAGTTCTCGTGCGCAAGAATGTCCCCCCGGAGGTCGGAGTCGATATCGCCGGTATTTTTGCGCGGGTCGGTGAGAAGCAAGAGGCCGAAAACATTTACACGCGAATCCTCGCGGTTGACCCTACGATCGAAGACGCTTGGTTGGGTTTGGCCGAGCTCAAGCTCTCACAGGGCTACCGCAATGAGGCAATGTTGATCTATCGACGGGCCGCAGGCCAATTGCCCGACAGCAGTATGATCTTCTATTATCTGGCGCAACTGATGGCCACCGAACACGATTTGGAAGATATACTGGCCGAGGAGGATGCCGGTTTGCTCTACCGTTTGGGGTTGGCGCTTGCCGAGGCGGACAAGCCTACGGAGGCGACGATGGTCTTCGAACATATCGTAGGTTTGCAGCCGAAGACGGTCGAACACTGGCTCGATCTGGCGCGCTATTATATCTATCTGGAGGATTACGACGAGGCCAACGCCATACTCGGAAAAGCGGTGACGGCGATACCCGATAGCAGTGAACTCTACCTTTATTGGGGCATCGTTTTGGAGCAGCAAGAGGCATGGCAAGAGGCGATCGACGTCTATCGACAAGCGCTTGTCGAACTGCCCGGGGATGTGGCGCTCAACGTGCGTTGGGGGATCAGTCTTGGTCAGCAGGGGGAGTGGGAACAGGCGCTGGCGCACTTTGAGGAAGCGGTATCCGCTGATTCCCTTTATAGCGAAGCGTATTTGCACTGGGGTATCGCGCTGGAGCGGTTAGAGCGATGGGAAGCGGCGATTGGTAAGCTCGAACGCGCGGCTGAACTCGAAATCGGCAAGGGGCCGGTGTTGTTTTATTTGGCTTCGAGTTATGAGCAGGCCGCTCGGTATTTAGACCGGATAGATTTTTTCGACCGGGCGGTGGAAACCTTTGAGCGTCTGTTGGAGTCCAACCCGAACGACTCCTATGCTCTGAATTATCTGGGGTATATGTACGCTGATAAAGGCATTCGGCTCGAAGTGGCGGTGGACCTGCTAACGCGGGCAATCTCTCTCGATCCGGAGAATGGCGCCTTCCTCGATAGCTTGGGTTGGGCTTATTTTCGCTTGGGACAATTTCAGCAGGCCGAGCAGTATTTACACCAAGCCCTGGCGCTGATTGGAGAGGATGAACCGGAGGAGCAGGCGGTGATATTTGACCATGCCGGTGATATTGCGAGCGCATTGGGCAAAGAAGGTGAAGCCCGCACGCACTGGCAAAAGGTATTGGAATTGGCTCCCGACAACGAGGAGGTGCGGCTCAAGTTGACCCCTTGAGCTGGAATATAAATGAGGGCGAGTCGGTTGTTGTGGGTATGGGGCATTGCAGTCTGTTCGCTGGCATTTTCTTGTGCGCCGCCGCCGGTCGTGCGGGAGGGCTGGCGTGCCACTGCCGGTCCCGAGGCGTTGATTCGCGCGTCGGTCGCCCCCTTTGCCGGTTTGCGGGATTTGACGGCCGAAGCGTCGATCGAATTGCACCAGGGAAAGGTGCGCGAACGCGGCACGGCGATCTTACAATTGATCAACCCCGATCTTTTTCGCGTCGAAGTTCGCGGCCCCTTTTTCACGCATATCTTTACGGCTTTACTCGAAGGCGATAGTTTGACCGTTTACGGGCGGGCGGTCGACCCGCCCCTAAAGGGGGCGGCGCACGGGCATTTGTTAGCGGCGCTGACGGGGCTGGATCTGGGCCAATACGATCTGCGTTACGCGTTGTTGGGGCTAGTTGAGGAGGGCCCGGTTGTCGGCCCCCCCGAATATCCGCGGGCAGACCGGGCGATCGTGCCCTTGCGCGGAGGGCGTCGGCTGTGGCTGGATTTGCAACGGGGTCTAATCTCGCGCGAGGGCAGTGCACAGGCCGGAGGCGATTCGCTATTTCGCGAATTGAAAAAATACCAACGGGTGGGTGAGTTGTATCTACCGCGCCGTGTGGAGATTCGCCAACGGGACGTCTTGCTGGCATTGAACTATAAAAATTACGCGATCAATAACGGGCTGAGCGTAGAACAATTGTTGCAGGGCATGCCGTCAAACTTGGTGCGAGTGCCTTAAATCGCAATGGTGGGATCTCGCACGGGGCGGTGGTCGTCCTATGGGCGATATGCCAGCACCTCAATCGATGCAACTCTACCCGAGGCTCCTGATCCTATTCTGTGGAGTGGCCGTATATACGGTTGCTCCTGTCGCAGCCCAGACGGGGGTTGGGACCTAGCAGATCCTTTGGGACGGGCGTGACGATCTGGGTGAGGCGATGGCCACCGGTGTTTATTTTTACCGGCTCGTCGCCGGGACCGTGTCGAAGACGCGGCGCTTGCTGCTGAAATAGCCAGACGGTTTGACAGTCCCAGGTACAATGCGTATCAATATTAACCTTGAAATTCACTATACCGCGTCATCTGTATATATGGGAGAAAATTCTATGGCGAAACTCAAAGTAGGCATGATCGGCGGTGGCGGCCCCGGATCGTTCTTCGGCATGGTACACAATCGCGCGATCGCGTTGGACGCCAGTCGCGAATTGGTGGCCGGTGCGATGCGCACTGAGGCGAAGGCGGCGCTGCGTGCGGCCAAGGATTACGGGATCAAAGGTTATACCAACTACCAGGCCATGCTCGAAGCGGTGCAAAAGGGCGAACAGGCGCTCGACTATGTCACCATCGTCACCCCCAATTTTGCGCATTACGAACCGGCCAAGGCCTTTTTGCAGGCCGGCATACCGGTCTTATGCGAAAAACCGATGACGATGACGGTGCCCGAAGCGCAGGATTTAGCGCGCATTGTTAAACGCAAGAAAGTGCCCTTCGTTTTAGCCCATACCTATACCGGCCATCCGATGATGATGTTGGCCAAGCAAATGATCAAGGACGGTGACATCGGCGAAGTGCGCAAAGTCGATTCTTGGTACAACCAAGGCTAGTTGGCG
>DQLG01000815.1 GCA_015660315.1 Candidatus Latescibacterota bacterium | reverse complement strand
TGGGGCAACTCGTTGGCAGCGGTGCAAGGTCCCTCTTAGTTGCAAAAATAAACCTTTTGCGGGACAAAATTGCATTTCCCCCCCCAAGTATATTTTCAACTTGCACTCTCCATTTTTTCGCGTGCTTTAATCTCGTCCCAGACCGCATCCAGCTCTTGTAGTGACAATGCGCTGATTTCTCTCCCACTCGTTCGCACCACAAATTCGAGTGCACGGAAACGGCGCGCGAATTTGTCGGTCGATTGTCTGAGGGCTTGCTCGGGATCGACATTGAGGAAGCGGCCGGTATTGACAAGGGCAAAGAGCAAATCGCCGAACTCGTCTTCGATAGCTGGTATTTCACCCGATGCCCAGGCTTGGCGCAGCTCGGCAAATTCTTCCTCGACCTTGTCAAGGGGACCCGCGATTTGGTCCCAGTCGAAACCCTGGCGCGAAACGCGGGCCTGCATTCGCTGGGCGCGCATCAGGGCGGGCAGTTGTTTGGGGATGCCGTCGAGAAGTGATGGTGTTGCTTGTCCCTGGTCTTGTCGTTCTTGCTTTTTGATCTGTTCCCAATTCTGCAAGACCTGCTCGGACCCGTCCACGTCCACATCGGCAAAAACGTGGGGGTGGCGACGGATAAGCTTGTCGACAATAGCGCGAGCTACCTCCTCGATGCCGAAGCGATTTTCCTCGGTGGCGATCTGGGCGTGAAAGACGACTTGCAGTAGTACATCGCCCAGTTCCTTGCAGAGCTCGTCGTCGTCGCCGATATCAATCGCTTCGAGCGCCTCATACGCCTCTTCTAGCAAATAGGGTTTGAGCGTGACGTGGGTCTGTTCGCGGTCCCAGGGGCAACCGTTCGGGGCCCGTAGGCGCGCCATTACTTCGACTAATTCGGTGAAACTCGATTCACTGTTCATTCCCGCTCCTGCTCCAGTTCGGTGTATTTGAGGTTTTTGCCGCGCGCCTCGGCAATCGGGTAGCGCGCGGCAGATATTTTGAGCTTTTCCTCGAAAGTGGAGGCGGTGTCGAGGCCGAAGCGATCGCTCATCAATAAAACAAAATACAGGATATCTGCTAGTTCGTGGCCGATATCCTTTAATGAGGCTTCGTCTTTCAGGCGCGCGGCGATATCCGCTTCGCTCTGGAAGCGGAAATGTTCGAGCAACTCGGCCGCTTCGACCGACAGGCCGATCGCCAGGTCCTTGGGGGTATGGAATTGCTCCCAGTCGCGCTCTTTGACGAAGTTGCGAATTTGCTCTTTGAGTTGGGCAATTGTGCAGGTTTGGTCAGTGGTGTTCACGATACCTCACTCCTCGAGTGGTAGAGTTGCGTGAAGAGAATATAGGGCGAATCCAGGAGGCGCGCGTGGGCCTACTTGGTGAGGTCGAGGGCTTGCGGGGCGTCGAAAGTGGCGAAGGAGGATCGGTAGAAAAAGTCCGAGTCGACTTCGATCACCACTTGCAGGGAATGGGCTTCGGGCGGTTGTGGGCTGGAAAAATAGAAAATCCAGTCTGCCGCCGGCGGGTATGCGGGTGTCGAAGAGTTCGCGGTCCAGGTCTATTCGCAAGACCGGGCACTACGAGTGGATGACAGGTGGTGCATCCGTGCCGGTGTAATAATATCTGGCCCGATGCCAGTTCGGCGGGGGGCAGATGGGAAAGTGTGTCGTAGGTCACAGTATCGGCGGTGATTATGCCCGATATAGTAGGGGCTTGAATACGCACATTGAGGGCAAAAGCCGCTTCATCGGCGACTGCAGTGGCCACCAACAGCAAGCCGCACCAAGATAATTGGCATAGGACGAATAGCATGGGGCTTCAATTCGCGCGCTGTGAACAGGGATCTCAATACGCTAAAACAGGGATCTCAATACGCTAAAAACGCGGGAACTTTTTTTTTGTCGAGATGTTTGAAATAGATAGCGTTCGACCTAGCAGGGGGTAGTGCATGGCGACCAAAAAAGTGGTTCAGACAACGACTAAAAGAATGCTTCGACCCGGCGAGGGCGACTCGGTATTGGCCAGTTACCTGGACGACATTTCCTCCTCGACGCCTTTAGCGGCTGCCGAGGAGGCCGAGTTGGCAGCCCGAATTCGCGCTGGCGATGAATCCGCCCGCAATGAGTTAGTGGAGGCGAATCTCCGTTTCGTAGTTTCGGTCTCCAAGGAATATCAAAACCGCGGACTCTCGCTAGTCGAGTTGATCAGTGCCGGCAATGTGGGGCTGATCACGGCATCGGAGCGTTTCGATGAGACTAGGGGGTTCAAGTTTATCTCCTATGCCGTATGGTGGGTACGCCAATCTATTCTGCAGGCGCTAATGGAGCAGTCCACGGTGCGAATGCCGGTCAATCGCCTGGATATGCTATCTAAGATATCCCGCACCTATGAGGCTTTGCAGCAAGATGGCAGTGTGCCGAGTATGGAGACGGTTGCGGATACATTGGGGTTTTCGCAGGAGAAAATCGAACAGACGCTGGTCGACAACCAGCCAATTCGCTCGCTTGACGCGCCCTTTGAAGACGGCGAAGAACCTTGCTTGCTCGATTATCTGAGTCCCGAGGGGCAACTAACCCCCGAAGATGAGGTATTGGTTTTCACGCTCAGGGAAGACATCGACAATGTGCTCGGTGATCTCAATGAACGCGAGGCCGAGGTTTTGCGGCTTTATTTTGGTTTGCTCAACGAGCCCTCGTTGACACTCGCTCAGATCGGAGGGCGTTTTCAGTTAACCCGTGAGCGGGTGCGCCAAATTAAGGAAATCGCGCTCAGGAAGTTACGCCATCCCCGTTTTTACGCCAAACTGCGAGCCCACGCAAACGTATAAGTTTAGACCTGGGCCAATAACAATAACATCATAAAGCGGTGCACTCCTTGTCGAGTGCACCGCTTTTTTGGCGGTACGCATTTTGCAATGTATAGCACCTCGGACCTTAACGGGCAGTTCTGCTGCTTATTTTTCCGCCTATTGCGAGGCAAGTGGAAAAAATGACCAATTTACCTATCTCATTCTGCTGCCGATATATAGAAGAATAGAAGGAAAAGGAAAGGGGCTATACATGGATTCGACCAATTCGATACGCTCGTCGCGCTGGGTGGGCATTGGGGCTTTCCTCTTTGTTGCTACAAGTCTTTCATTGGGCGCTTTGTTGGCTATCCTGTCTAATGGGTAAGTTATTGTTATATAGTTTCTTACAGATATTTATCTATATATATTTCTCCTAATTTCAACAATCTCTTGACGGGCTCTGAGGGTCGCCTTATATTGGTTTCTGAGGCGTGATTAGGGCCTTCTGTATCCTCCCTCTCTTGTACAGAATTCGGTATTATTTCCATCCCCTTGGAGATTCCGGGCGGCCCGCTTAACCTGTTGCTCAGCAATGTGTACGAGTCTGTTTTTTAGTACCGGTTCGTGCGTTTCTGGTTAAGTCTGAATGAGAGACTTAACTTGGGCAAAGTGTAGGTATGGGCAAAATCATCGCCATCGCCAATCAAAAAGGCGGCGTGGGCAAGACAACGACAGCTATTAATTTAGCTGCTTGTTTGGCCCTAGCCGGCCATCGCACCTTGCTTATCGACCTAGATCCGCAGGCCAATGCTACCTCTGGTTGCGGCACCCGGATCGGCAGTAAGCAGGCTTCGACCTATGAAGTCTTGCTGGGGCAAGTAAGTGTTCGCGTAGCAGCAGTCTCCACTGATATAGAAAACCTTTTCATGGTCCCTGGGCATATTCGCTTGGCCGGTGCCGAAGTCGAGATGGCTTCGATGATCGGCCGCGACAAGCGTTTGGCCGAGGCACTGCGCCCGGTAGCTGATAGTTACGAATATGTGCTTATTGATTGTCCACCGTCGTTGGGATTGCTTACGGTCAATGCGCTGACTGCGGCCAATTCAGTGCTCATTCCCCTGCAGTGTGAATACTACGCTTTAGAAGGGGTGAGCAAACTCGATGCTTCGATTCGTCTTGTGCAGCGCTATCTCAATCCCTACCTGGAGATTGAAGGCGTCTTGTTGACGCTCTACGACGATCGCTTGCAACTTTGCCGCCGGGTTGCGGAAGAGGCGCGTAAATATTTTGGTGAAAAAGTCTACGAGACCATTATTCGCCGAAATATCAGCCTGGCCGAAGCCCCTGGTTTTGGTCAACCCATTGCGCTATACGATCCAGATTCAAGAGGTACGGATAATTACAATAGCTTGGCCTCTGAGGTTTCTGCGGGTTAGTTGTTCGTCCAATGATCGTCTTTCTCATGTTTAATTATTCATAAAATCATATTTTACTTGACCTGTGGTTTTTTTTGCTGCATTTTATGCATATATGCATACATTACAGCTCTTGAGAAAGGTTGGTCATGAATTCCCAGCAGCAGGTTAATCCCGATGATTTTATCGATCGAGTTGCATTACAGGGGCAAGTGATTCAGTCCTCTAGCAAAGTCGATTCTTGTGAATTTATCACTCAAAATGCCCAAGTCCGCCATTTGTTGTCTCAGGCTGATCGCGTGGCAAAAGCACCTGCCACTGTGCTTATCACCGGAGAGAGCGGTACGGGCAAAGAAGTGTTAGCTAAGCGTTTGCACGAACGCAGTCCACGGCATCGGGCGGCGTTTATACGGCTCAATTGTGCTTCGTTATCTGAAGGAGTGCTCGAGAGCGAGCTTTTTGGACATGAAAAAGGGGCCTTTACCGGCGCAATCCGCCAACGTCTGGGTCGCTTCGAGCAGGCGGATCGGGGGACTTTATTTCTCGACGAGATCGGAGCTGCAGATTTGCGGGTGCAATTGCGTCTTTTGCGCGTGCTACAAGAACGCGAGTTCGAGCGGGTTGGAGGGACGGAAACGCTGCGGGTCGATGTGCGGGTCATTGCCGCGACCAATGTGGATTTGCAGGAGGAGATCCGTAGGGGGAATTTTCGCGAAGATCTTTTTTATCGCCTCAATGTCATACAGCTCAAGCTCCCGCCTTTGCGCCAGCGCAAAGGGGATATCCCGCTTTTGGTCGAATATTTCATTCACAAACTGGGTGCGCGCAACGGCGGGCGGATTCGCACGGTCGATACGGTAGCACTGGATCACTTATCGGCGTATCCATGGCCGGGCAATGTGCGGCAATTAGAGAATGCGATTGAACGAATGGTTGTGCTCGCAGGTGGGGCGATATTGCGGCGGGCGGATGTGCCTGAAGAAGTGTTGAATTGGCGGGCGGATGAGGAGGAACTTGTGGCGGACGGGGAGGGGTTTAGGGAGGCGCGATGTTCTTTTGAGCGGCGTTTCCTCTGTTCGGCATTGCACCGGTATCACGGGGTAATCTCACAAGTCGCCGAGGCTGTGGGCCTATCGCGCAAGAGTTTGTATGCAAAACTGGAGCATCTCGAAATCGATTACGAACGCTACCGTCTGCGATCATAAGTTTGCCTTGAGTGCCTGGTGGAATTTTGTCATTTGTCCTTCAAGATAAGTGCGGTGTTCGCCGTCCGGTGCTTCATTGGCGAGCGCCTGGCCCATAATGGCGGCGGCTTGGGCGTGTCGGCCGAGGCGATGGAGTAACTCGGCGTAGGTATCGAGATAGACCGGGCTTGTAGCTTCGAGCTTGACGGCCTGCATTGAGAGGCCCAGGGCATAATGCAGGCGTAGGCCTTCCTCTGCGTAGGTCCAGGCCAGGTTATTGAGGATCATAGCGTCGTTTGGTGCGCGGGCCAGGGCTCGTTCGTAGTATTCGATGGCGCGGTCGGGTTGCCGGTGTTCATAATAGATCCGGGCGATATCGACGGCGGCGATTACCTGGGTCGCCAATGCTTTGTGAAAAGTGCTGTCGGCTTGTGGGTAGCGCTCTTGCAGCAGTTGGCAATCGCCTAAGATCAGCAATAGTTGCGGGGCATCGGGTTGAATAAGGAGAGCCCCGACAAGTATGTTTTCAGCTTCGGCGAAATCCCCCCTTGAAATGAGAATGCGACTGAGTTCACTGCGGGCGAAGAGGTGATTATTGTCGAGCTCGATAGCCTGTCGCAAGGCCGTCGTTGCTTCGTCGGCACGGTCCTGCTGGCCGTGTAACCATCCCTGCATCGCCGATAACCAGGCGCTCTGCGGGTGGGCGGTAGCCAGACGCGTGAGGATCTGTGCCGTCTGCTCGAAACGTTCATAGCGCAAGCAGATATCGCGGAGGACGGCGTAGAGGTCGCCATTGTCCGGTTCCAAGTCGATCGCCCGGTGGAGGAAATCCAACGCCGGGTCCGGTTGATCCAGCCCTATATGGGCCAGGGTGGAGATGGCAAGCAGGTGAGGGGCATCGCCCTCTTCGCGGAGGGCTCGCCGGGTTTCGGTCAGGGCTTGTTCGTAGAGACTGTCGCGCAAGTAGGCTTGTGCCAATTGTGTGTGGGTGGCGCGGTAGGCCCCGCATTGCGGATTGTCGATAACGAAGACACCGAGCAGGGCGGCGCAGCAGAACAGATACCGGGTCATCAGTACTCGTGACGGTAGGTGTAGATGTGGAGGAGCAGGCCAATGGCGACGAGATTGGAAAGCAAAGATGATCCCCCGGAACTCAAGAAGGGCAAGGGCAATCCGGTAACGGGCATGACGCCAATGGTCATACCGATATTGACGAAGACGTGAAAGGTCAGCATTGAGGCCAGGCCGATGGCGATCAGGCTGTAAAAACGGTTCTTGACCATTGAGCCGATGTGCAGGGCGCGGGCGATAAGGAAGAAGAACAGGGCCAATACCACCAAGGCACCGACAAAACCCAATTCTTCGCCGACGACGGAAAAGATAAAGTCGATATGGGCCGCAGGAAGGAACTCGTATTTGGTTTGCGTGCCTCCGAGAAAGCCCTTGCCGGTCAAGCCGCCGGAACCGATGGCGATTTTAGACTGGATGATATTCCAACCGGAACCGAGCCGGTCGCTCTCGGGATCGAGAAAGGTCATAATTCGGTCTTTTTGGTACTGGCGCAGGAAATGGTCCCACAGGTATACGGTGATCAGACCCGCTGAGAGGTTGACGGCGATCATGGTGATGGTCACCCAGAGCCGGCCTAAGAGCAGGTGGATGAAAGCGGTGCTGCCGATAATGAAAGTGGCAAAAATATAGGGTGCGGCCCCTTGCCACAAAGGTTCAAAAGAACAGACGACGCTGATGATCGGCGAGACGACGAGAAAGATGAAGAGTTTGCGCATGCCGGCCCAGTAGAGCATCGGAAAGAGTGGTGCGCCAAAGGAGATTGCGGTACCGAGGTCAGGTTGACGCACGATCAGGGCCATGGGCACGAGGCTGATGCACAGGGCGCCGAGGAAGCCGCGCGGTTCGTTGACCCTCTCGGTTGTGCCGTCGCTCAGGTGGCGCGCGAGGGCGATGATCGTCGTGATTTTAGCTAGCTCGGAGGGTTGCAGGCGCAGGGGCCCCAAACGCAGCCAGCGGGCAGCGTCGTCGCCGGTACCCCAGGCCAATACCGCTAGGAGGCTCAATAGACCTAAGAGATAGAGGGGGTGGGCGATACCATAGATGACTTTGTCGGGAATATAGACGATAGCCAAGCTCACCGCTAAGGAAAAGAAGGCGAATTTGGCTTGTTTTTCCCAGGCGTTCTGGACTACGGTCGAGTCGCTGTGGAAGGCGGCGCTGTAGATCATCGTCACCCCCAGCAACACCGTTACCAGGGTGGCGGCCAGGAGTAGGAAGTCGAGTTCGCGAAACAGGCGCATAGGTGGACTTTCAGTGTGCTGCTAGGAGCGTGTCGGTCACCGCCTGGTCGGCGGTGCCGCTTTGCTTGAAGTAGGCCTCGATGACTTGGCGCACGATTGGGCCGGCTACTGCGCCGCCGCCGCCGCCGCCTTCTATCACCGCGGCAATGGCGATCGTCGGGTTCTCATAAGGCGCGAAGGCTACGAACCACGCGTCGTTGTCGCGGTTGGGTACTTGCGCGGTACCGGTCTTGGCGGCGATTTCGATGCCATCGATCTGGACTCTGCGTCCGGTGCCGCGGTTTCCGTATACAACTTGGTGCATGGCTTTGCGCACGATTTTCAATGTTGCCGGGGTGATTCCTTCGATGGGTTGGCGCTCGCGTGGTTCGCCGCTCAGATAAGGCGTGACAAGGTAGCCACCATTGGCGATCGCGGCGGTGTAGCGGGCCATTTGGATCGGGGTGACCAGCATCGCGCCTTGGCCGATGATGAGGTTGAGCAGGTGGCCAAAGGTCCAACCTTCGCGTTCCTGATAGTATTGGCGCGACGGCAGCAGGCCTGCGGCTTCGCTGGGGTCGAGGGCGATACCCGTCGGATGGCCGAAACCGAATTTGTCCGCGTATTCTCGCCAGGTGTCAAGCCCGAGGATTTGTGCCAGGTGGTGGAAATAGATATTGCAGGAGGTTTCGATCGCCTCCAAAATGTTCATCTCGCCGTGGCCGTCGAGTTTATTGCAGTGAAAGACGACGTCACCGACCGCCAGAGAACCGGCGCAGGCTGCGAAAGTGCTCAAGGTGTCGGTGATACCCGTTTCGAGCGCGGCGATCGCACTGATCATCTTCAGTGTGGATCCCGGGGGGTAGCGTCCCCTGATGGCCCTGTTGAGCAAGGTCGTCTTGCTTTGCAGCACCTTCTGGCGTTCTTCCTGGGCTTGGAAGGATACGAATATATTGGGGTCGAAAGTCGGTTTGTTGGCCAGGGCCAGCACGGCGCCGGTTTGCGGGTTTATCGCGACGATCGATCCGGCGAGCGTATCGGGCAGGGCGCGTTCGGCGGCGAGCTGGACTTCGAGGTCGATGGTCAGGTGCAGTTCGTCGCCTGATACGGCCAACTGGGCGCGCTCGGGAAGCTCGCGTCCGGTGCGTCCTGCGGCGTCGACTTCGAGGTAGTGGACGCCGTCTAGACCGCGCAGGCTATTCTCGTAAATCTTCTCGATTCCGGTTTTGCCGATGAAATCCCCGCCCATATAAGTTTTACCCGGTGCGTTTATCAGGCTCTCGTCCTGAATAATGCCCATATAACCGAGCAGGTGGGCAGTGGAGTGGCCGTAGGGGTAATGGCGTTGGATTTCGATCTCGATGTCGAGTAGCGGCCAGTCGGCTTTGAGCAACTCTTCGACGATCGACACGGTGCGGAAATCGACATCGCGCTTGAGGCGGATAGTGCGGTAGCGTCGGCTGTAGTTGCTGTTGATTTCCGGATCACCGATGGCCTCCTTGAAGGCCGTCGCGGTCGCGTCGAAATCCTTACGCGTCGTGCGTTCCAGCGAGACGGAGTAGAAGGCGCGGTTGCGGGCCAGGACCCGTCCATCGCGGTCGTATATCAGGCCACGAGGGGCTTTGATCCGCTTCTGGGCGATGCGATTTTCTTCCGATTCGCGGGCGTAGTCGTCCGCTGTGGTGACTTGCAGATACAACAAGCGTAGGACCAGCACGGCGAAAAGCAGGGCGACGACTCCGAGGAGGCCGTTGATCTGCGGGCGTTGGTCCTGTTGCGGCAGATGTTCCACGTTGGATTCAGATGGGAAACAGGTAACGCCGAAGAGTCAGGCCGGCGGAGAAGAGGGTGCCGAGCAGGGCGGTGTAGACTGCGCGGCCCAAACCGTAGCGCAACCAGAAATAGGGCACGTCCAGCAAGCCTATGGCGCTGGTGCCGAGATAGTAGATCAGGTCGTGGCAGAGCACGGCGCCGAAGAGCAGGCCGATCTGGACTTGGATATTGTCGGCGACGATGCGCGAGCGGCCGTAGCCGACGGCAAAACCGATGAGCGATTTGCTCAGGGCGTTGAGCCCTAGGTCGGCGGGATGGTAGATATCCTGCATAAAGCCAATGCCGAAACCCATGCAGATGGCGACGAGTGGCCCTTCGCGCAACGCTATATAGGTCAGCACCAGGAGGATCAAATCCGGTTTGAGCGAAGAGATCTCGAAAAAATCGATCCAGGTGGTTTGCAGCACGAAGGCCAGTACCAGCAGGAAAATATAGCGAATCGAGTTCATATCACTTGGGAATCTGTAGGGTTGTGCCCGCCAGCAGCGTCGAAGAAAGGCTGATATTGTTCTGGCGAGCGATTTCGTTGGGTTCGAGGCCGAATTTGCGGGCGATGCTATAGAGAGTGTCGCCCTGGACCACCGTGTAGACGCTCTTGTCGACAATGGCCAGTTGTTGCCCCGGTTTGATGTTCGCGTTGTTCAAACCGTTCCACGCCTGTAGGTCATTGACGCTGATCTTAAAACGCCGGGCCAGGTCCCAGAGCGTATCGCCTAGTTGCACCGTATAGATTTTGCGGCCCTTGCCATCTGAGATGGTAGGCACTGGACGTCGAGGTTGCAGTTTCCACAAGACGAGTTTCTGTCCGGGTCTAATCAGTGTTTTATCAAGTTTGTTCCAGCGCATCAGGTCGCGTAGGCGGACCTCGTTTTGGCGGGCGATACGGTCGAGTGAGTCGCCGGGGCGCACGGTATAGGTCCGTTGTGTTTGGTCTCGGCCCTTACTGGCACTGAGTTCAATACCCGGGGCGGCGGGAATATAGAGAATCTGTTTCGGCCGGATAAGATTGGGGTTCTTAAGGCTGTTGGCCGCGGCGATGGTCCGGGTGTTGATACCGAAGGCCTTGGCGATGCTCGATATATTGTCGCCGTCTTGTACCTCATACTGGTAGATGGAGGCCTTTTGCGCCGACGGCAGGCGGGCGTATTTTTCGAGAAAGAGCGCGCCCTTGTCCGGCGGCACCCGCAGGCGATAGGGGGGGTCGGCGCTGGGCGGGGTAATGGCCTGGCGCAGTTCCGGGTTGAGGTCGCGCAGGGCCGCGTATTTGATGTCTAGGATTTTGGCAGCGGCAACTAAGTCGACGTAGGGCCAATTCTTGGGGAGGGTGACTTCTTCGTAAGCGAAGGCCGGTTCGAACGCCTCGAGTTCGAAGCCAAAGAGCTGCGGTTGCTTAGCGATGATCGCCGCGGCCATAAAG
>DQLG01000587.1 GCA_015660315.1 Candidatus Latescibacterota bacterium | reverse complement strand
TTGCTTGGTTTAAAGCCAACCACGCTTAGAAGTCGATTAGATCGGTTGGGAGTTGAGTATAGAAAGGCTAGGGTTTAGTTGCATTGCAATCGGAGGATGCGATATATCGTATTTCAGCAATCTAATACGATATATCGTATTAGATTTGTAAATGATTGTTTTTTAAAAAGTTAGATACATAATGGTATAAAAGGAAATCTGTTATACGGTATGTCGTAATAAATAATATTTTGTCTGTATTAAGATAAATAACATAAGATATTGAAAATAAACCCTTTGCAAATATTGCGAAGGGTTTATTTTTTTGGCATGAAATTTGACAAGTATTATTGGAGATAAACGAGCTATTCCTATTACAAACCTACTGAGGAGGGTATTATGAACACTGCTAAGAAGGCAAGCGTGATTGTGCGTCGATCGTTAGGCTGGGCATCGAGTTTTATGGCCATTGCTGCGACTACTTTACTGGGCAAGGCCGAAGATGTGCAAGCTGCTCCAGATATTCGAGTAGATGGGGCAGAGCTGGGAAGTCAAGTCGTTGATCAAGCAATGGGTTATATCACTGTTGGCGATTATGATCGAGATGGAGGATGGACCCCATCGGGAGGTAATCAGTAATACCCAGTCTAAGCTATGTTCACATCTATCCGCCTACATCTCGCGCAAAAACTCCTGAATTGGAGTAAGCAGTTCGATCGGCTGTCTACAGCTAAGGATCGAAGGGACAAGACTGTTCTCATTTTCTTGCACGGCTATAGTCTCGCGCATACGATTCGCCCCCTGGTGATAGCCCGGATCCTCAAGGATCGAGGTTATCATGTGGTGCTTTCTGGGCGCGGTCCCCATGTGGATCGCGTGCGGCGAGAGGGTTTTGAATTGCATGATGTGGAAACGATGCCTCAAAGCCGGATGGATGAATGTGTAGAGCGGGGAGATTACGCGTATTACGATCATGCGTGGATCGACCGATGTGTGAGTTCAGAGCGAGGTTTGATGCAATTGATCAAGCCCAATCTGGTGATCCACGATATGAAACCGACAGCGGAGATTAGCGCTCGCCTTGAGGGGATTGATGACGCGCGTATTGCCCAAGCCTATAATCAGCCAGGGTATGAAGAGCCGATAGCGGTTGGCGATCATTTTGGTAGTCCGGGCGATCTTTTTGATAAGTATTTGGGCGAACGGGCCGAAGAGGTCAAACCGCAGCGCAGTTTCTATTTGATGGCCGATATTCCCGAATTCCATCCGTCGGGCAAGTCTAAGGGGGGCTACTACTATGTTGGCCCTTTGCACGACCGGCCTGCACCCCCAGAAAATGTGGATCTGCTCGACGAAGGCTGGGATACTTCGCTGCCCTTGATTTATGTGACTTGTGGTAGTAGCGGCAGGTCGCCCGATTATCTAGATGAGTTAGTGGCGGCCGTTCGGGATAAACCTTATCGCGTGTTGGTCACCACCGCGGGACGCTGGGCGATGCCGATACAGGCGGAGAATGTGCGTGTTGTTGATTATTTGCCGGGTGAATGGATATTGGCAAAGGCGGAGGTCATGGTGGGCATTGTGGGTATTGGCGCCATTTATCAGGCCTTGCGCTGTGGGGTGCCCATTATTGGGGCTCCGGAGCATTTGGATCAGGAATACCATCTCAATCGCGTAGAGGCGCTTGGGGTGGGGATTAAATTGCAGCGCCGGGTCTTTGATGCGGAACACATTTTGGCGGCGATTGAAATTGTATTGAACGACTGTGATCGTTTTCGAACCGCTTGCGCGCCCTTTGTGCAAGCGTTGGCGCAATGGGATGGGGGCGGGGTAGTCGCCGATTTGCTTGATGCGCATTTCAGGATCAAGGACCAGGTGTATCGAGTCGATGATGCTTTTTTGGTAGAGCAAGATGAGTTTGTCGCGTATCTCGTGGCGACTACGCCGCTTGAGCGAGAATGCGTGGAGGAGCTACTGGCGGATAGTCTGACGAGTGGGATGCCGTATCGTCGAGTTGCGGACCGGATTTATTATGACCGGATCGATTCGTGGAATTGGTTGTACGATCACGAGCCTCGGTTTTTTGAGGCCGATTATCGGGCACTGGAGGAGAAACGGCAGCGCTTCTCGAAGATCGAAGGCCGGGTTTTGGTGGCGCGAAATACTTGGCAGGGATATCGGGTGACCTATCGATTGCAAATTTATCCCGACGGAATTGAAGCAGGCCAGCAGGTGAGAGTGCATATCCCTGTTCCAGTAGAGAAAGAGGGGCATCAGCGCTATGTGGAAATGTGCGCTTGCAGCCCAAAAAAGATGGAAGGGCATTTGGCCCAGTCTATGGGCTTTATCTATGGCTATGGATTTGAGGCTGGCGAGGGGCCTTGGGATTTTAGTTATACCTGCGAATTGAGCGTATGTGAGCAACGGCGAGAAGAGGGTGACGATGTAGTGCCTCTCGCGCCGACGGAACGCACACGCTGTCTCGAGCTTGAAGAAAATATATTGCAGCAACCCGAGGTCGTGCGATTTCGTGCGTTAATGCAGGATGTAACAGATGATGAAGTCAAAGCTCGAATAATTTACGACGCCATCGCCAATAATAAACGATTTAAAAAGACCAAAGATCACATTCAGAACAATCTATACAGCACTGTGGCGACTTTAAGTGATAGCGGGGGTCATTGCATTACTCTGACGCGTGCTTTTATCAGCTTGTGCCGAGCGGAAGGGATTCCAGCTCGAGAGGTCAATGGGGCGCTAATCGGTTATCCTGATGGCGAAGGGCGTTTTAGGGCTGAAGGCCGGAGCGAATCGCTGATTGGCCATACCTGGGCGGAGATTTACCTGCGGCAATCGGGTTGGATACCAGTGGAATTTCACGGCATTGTTATTGGCGAGCAAGCGATGACGAAGAACAATGTGCGGGATCCGCGGTTGGCTCAACTGATCAAAGAGCAAGGGCCGGTATACTCCGATTATTATTTTGGCCATTTGGATAATCAGCGGTTGATCTATGCCGCGGGGGCTAAAAAGCTGCCGTTGTATGAGGTGGAAGATGTCACTGAGCCGTTGCATAGCGCGAAGCGCTGGCAAATGCCCGAGGGCTTGCGTTTCGATTGCACGCTCGAAATCGAGTGTAGCTGATGGATATATCTGTCGTTATAGCGACGCACAACCAAGTCGAGCGGCTCACGTTGGTCCTGCAAGGCCTGGCCAATCAGGCTTTGCAGGCGGATTTCGAAGTTATTGTCGTCGATGATGGTTGCACCGACGGTACTCGGCGGATGTTGGCCGAGTTGGACATAGAACGTGTGAGTGTCATCGGACTCAAGCCCAACCAGGGGCGCAATCGAGCGCGAAATTGCGGAATCAAGGCGGCGCGGGGTGAGTTGGTTGTTTTTCTCGATGGGGATGCACTGCCGGCACCGGACCTATTGCAGTGCTATTGGCAAGCCTATCAAAAGGAAGACTCAGAGGTCTTCTATTGTGGCCATACGTACTGCTTGTCGGATCTGGAGTATTTCCAGGATCCGCAAACGGGCACATTGGGTGATTGGCCGATGCCCAGCGTGTTGGCCGATCGTCTTATCGCCAATCGCGGCGAGTTGGTGGTCGATGAGGATATGGTCCGTGATCGCTTTGAGTTGATTGAGCAGCGCGCGGTGGAGGGGGGGTACCCTTTTCCCGCGTTGCAAGAATACCAAGGCCAGGTGTTCCAATTGTTGGAAACTTACCCTGCGGCGGAGAGCGGTTGGGTGGGTTTTGTGCCGCATAATGCGGCGATACCGGCCGCTCTGCTTGCTAAGGGCGGTGGTTTCGATGAGGAAATTTCGTTCAGTGAAGGTTGGGAATTGGCCTACCGCTTGCAGCGCAACCTGGGAGCCGAGTTGAGAGCGGTTGACGCTCGGTCGTACCACTTGTACCACTATCACGATTTTGCCCGGCCAGAAGAGGGCGATGTGCGCTATCGGGCCATTGAGCATATGGTCGCCAAGTATCAGGACGAGCGCATTCGTTTGCTCTATTTCTGGTTGGCGGCACTGTGGCCGGACCCGGATATCCCAGAGCTGGGATTGGTGCCGGACCTGGTGGAATTTGAAAAACGGTATCTGGGACTTTCCCCGAAAGAATGGGGTGATTACCAACTTGTATTAGAACATCATCCACGACTCTCACAATACACAGAGGTGCGTTATGAACAGTGTGCTTGAGACCAAAGAGCAATTGTTGGCAGCAATTGAGCAATATGTCGACCGCGACGATCGTCGCGGCTTGGCGGTGGCTTGTTCTCGTTTGGGGACACTCTACCAGGAAGAAGGTGATCTGGATCGGGCCGAGGCGCAGTATCGGCGTTCATTAGTCCTCAACGAAGCTCTTAAGGAAAAGGGTGATGTGGCTGCGGCTTATGTGCGTCTGGGTTTGCTTTATGAAGTCCGTGGGGATCGCGGACAGGCGGGGTTCTACTTACAGGAATCCTTGGCGATTTACGAGAAGTTGGGAGATCGCCAAGGATATGGGGCGGCGATTGGTTATTTGGGTTTTCTTGACTATTCGCTTGGAAAGCTGGCAGAGGCAGAAGAAAAATACGATGAAGCGCTCGCCTATTGCAGGGAGGCTGGAGATGATAAAAAAGAGGCAGAGCTGCTGGCGAATCTTGGCCATTTGTATTTGGCGCGTTCGGTGATCGATCGCGCCGGGTCGTATTTCGATGAGGCCTTGGCTTTGTATTTACAGACAGGTGAGGCGCGGGGGGCAGGCGGGGTTTATGTGAGTATGGGCAATATGCATTTAGGTTCGGGGGCTGTCGAGGTGGCGAGAGGGTATTTCGAAAAGGCGCTTTCGATCCATAGAGCAGAGGGCTATGCGACGGGCAGGGGGTTGGCATTGGGCGGCCTCTGTGAAGTGGCCTTGCGCAACGGTGTGCTGGAACAGGCTGAAACTCTTGCCCGCGAGGCGTTGGTTTGTTATCGAGATGCCGGACACAAAGGGCACAGCGCTGCCGTGCACGGACGGCTCGGAGCAGTGCTCGCCAAACAGCAGGATTACGAGGGTGCCTGCCTTGAACTCGAGCAGGCTCTTGAGTTATACGAGGAAATGGACCGGGCGGAAGGTGTCGCCCAGACCTGTAGGAAACTAGGCGATATTTATTTAAAAATCGCGTCGGAAGAAGTCGGTAAAGTCGAAGGGATGTATCGTCGTGCGCTCGGGGTCTATGAGGGTCTGCAAGATGAGCATGGTCGAGGGCAGGTTTACGTGGGGTTGGGCAAGACGGCGGCGCAGCGAGGAGAGACGACCCAGGCCATTGCTATGTGGAGTGCGGCATCTGAACTCTTTAGCAGTCTCGGTTTTGAAGATCAGGCGCAGGAATTGCAAGGCGCCGTGCGCCATATTTGGAGCGGTGGTAAAATTCAGGTTGCCTAAAAAATCACTCTCTAGGTGTGGGAAGGAATGGGATCGGCCCGATGAGTAAAGACAATAGTGTTAATGAATCGGATGGGCGGCATCTGCTAAAAGCCTTGCGTTTGGTGGTCTGGAGATTGCAAAACGCCGATCAGGAAGCCGGAATTCTGGCGCGGGTTCGCAAGGTATTGGACCGGGTAGGGATGGCATATGACGGTTGTCGTCTGTATCGGGTTGAGGAGATTAAGGGCGGGCAGAAATTGAGTGTCCATACACTGACGCCGGATGGATATTGGCGCTCGTTGGAGGGGGGAGAGGACTGGGTGTTGGAGGCCTGGCGGTCGGCGAGTACTTGTTGTCGGGCGCCGAAGTTGCGGGGGGAACGAGATTGGCTGGCCGGACAATTGTCGCGCGGGGTCGGGTCCATTCTCGAAACGGGTTTTGACCAGGGAGTTCTGGCGATCTATCGCGAAGCCCCGATCGCTTTCTCCGGTGCGGACGCCGAAATCGTCGCAGGGCTGGGGGAGGTTTTAAGCGGTTTGTATTATCGTCTGCAAGACTTGCAGCAATTGCATGCTAAGGAGGTGCAGTTGAGACAGGTGCAGAAGTTGCAGATGGTTGGGCAGTTGACCGCGGAGGTCGCACACGAGATAAATAATCCATTGGCAGTAATTATCGGCGAGAGCAGTTTGTTGCTCGAAGACAAAATGGAATCGATGGTTGAAGACGGCGTACGGGCGGTATATAAGGCTGGCCTGCAGGCGCGCGATATTAGCGAGCGCCTGCTCAATTTTGCCCGTGGGCAGAAGGCCAAGAAGGAGTGGTTGAATTTCAATCGGTTGGTGCAGGAGACGGCGGTGTTGGTGCGACGGACACTGCAGAATGAGCAGATCGAAATCGCCGAGGACATGGAGCCCAATCTGCCTTGGATTGAAGCTCATGCCGGCCAGATCCAACAGGTCGTGCTCAATCTCATCCAGAACAGCCGCGACGCGATACGGCAGATAGATGGTGTGGGTAGGATTGTCTTGCGTACGTCGATCCGCC
>DQLG01000809.1 GCA_015660315.1 Candidatus Latescibacterota bacterium | reverse complement strand
TCGATGCATGCCAACACGGGTTCAAGCGCCGCCCGCCCACTCGTCATCGGCAACACCAGCGGCGCGCCGCCGACCCGCTCAACAGCCTCTATATAGCGGCGATCGAGCATCTGCTGACCGTCTGCGGTCAGGCTGCTGGTAATGCCGATGAGCGGGCGCGGCATTAAACGCCGACTTTAAACCGGGCGAAAAAGACCTTGTCGTCAAGCACCGTCAACGCCGCAAAGGTCTCGATATCGGTGCGCGAGGGATCAATCCGACTGATCGCGCCGCGCAAGAAAGCCCACGCCCGGTCATTGCCCGGCCCGTACGACAGGATACCATCATTGAATTCCGCCTTATCCTGCTCGCTCTTGCCACTAAGCCGATCACCGAGCCAAGCCACAACCGCCTCATCGGTCGCCTGGTCTTTGAGCGCGGCGGCGAATTCCTCTTGGTTGGTGCCGATAAATTCCAGCACCGGGCGATCAAAACCCGAATCCTCGCCGCACCAGTACTCGCCCATACAATTACAATTCAACGCGCGAAACTTGTCGATCATCCGCGCCAAACAGGCCACACCGCCAGCACTCAGGTCAAAGGCGCTACGCGGCGCGTGCCGGGACAAATCCATCAGCCCAAAACTCTGCTCGTCGTCCAAATCCTGCAGGTCGAAGAAAGTCTCTATATCGCCGCGCTCAGGCGCGACTTCGGCACGGCGCACTGCCAAGCGCTCGGCCATCTCGCCATAGCGCCCGACACTCGCCCGCTCGACATTAAAGCGGCTTGTCGCGGCGGCCGGCTTGTCGCAACGCTCGGCGATCCACTCGCTCAGCTCAACATCGTTGGGGTTGGCGTAGGCCGCCTCGCGAAAGGCCTCCTGATCCACACCGATAAAATCCAGAATCGCCAGGTCCTGGCTCGAATCCGAGCCATAGCGATAGTCTCCCAGCTTGCCGATCGTAACCGCCCGCGCCTTATCGGCCATTCTCGTGGCTCCGACCAAACCGAAGACGCTGCGCACATGTGGGCTGCGCGGCGGCTGCGCGGTCAGGTCCAGATCGCGAAAAGCCCCCCAATCGTCCAATTCGATCGAGGCAAAGACCGTTGTGATATCCGTGCGGCCCGGCGCGAACTTGGCGATCCGGTCAAGCAATAGCTGCTCATGCAGGTCGTCCTGCGGCTCGCGTCCGAGGTGTTCCTTGTTATAGGCATCGAGTTCCTCCTGGCTCTTATTGGTCTTCTGCAAAGCCAACGCTCCCAAAGCCTTGTCGTCCATCTCTTCGACGGCCTCGGCGAATTCATCAACGCCCATATTGATAAACTCGAGCACTTCGACATCGAGACCCGAGACGGTCCCATATTTGAATTCCCCAATCGTCTCGTTATTGTGGCCGCGCGCCTTGTCGATCATGCGTGCCAGCCCGGTGATACCACCGACATTGGCGTTGGAGGGTCTGCGCGGTGGCTGTTTGGTCAAGTCCATTTTCTTTACTCCTGCTTATGGGTTTCATCTCAAACAATATATGAGCCAGCGTGTTGCCAGCAATATTTGACGCTTTTTCAGACGGCGACTATACTCTTTTCCCATGCCCGAATTACCCGAAGTTGAAACCGTGCGCAGCGCCATGCAGCGCCACTTGCTGGGCCGACCGATCACCCGCGTCCGCACCAGCGACAAACGCCTGCGCGAGCCCTTGCCGCGCTCGGCACTGCGCGCCCTAGTTGGCGACCGCTTTATTGCCGCCCGTCGCCGAGCAAAATTCCTGCTGCTCGATCTGCAATCGGGCCGAACCTTGTTGGTGCATCTCGGCATGAGCGGCAACCTGCTCTTCAGGCCCGAGGGCGAAAAACACGATCACGTCACCTTTACTTTTGACGACGGGTCAACCCTTGTCTACAACGACCCGCGGCGTTTCGGCGTGGTCCTGGTGCTCGCCGAAGGCGAGGAACGCACCTGCCGCTACCTGCAAAAACTCGGCCCCGAGCCATTAATCTCGGCCTTTAACACCCGCTATCTTGTCGCGCAATGCCAACAGCGCAAAAGCCCGATCAAGACGCTGGTCATGGATAATTCCATCGTCGTCGGCGTGGGCAATATCTACGCCAGCGAAGCGCTCTTTCGCGCCCGCATCCATCCAGCGACCCCAGCCTCGGCTGTCGAGCCCGACGACCTGGCCCTATTGGTCAAAGAGATCAAAAAAGTCCTGCGCGCCGCCATCCGCCGGGGTGGAACAACGATCAGCGATTACAGGGGCTCTGGTGCAGGTGGACGTTTCCAACAGAAGCTCAATGTCTATGGCCGCGAGGGGGAAGCATGCCGCGTCTGTGCCATGCCGATCGAAAGCCTGTATTTGGGTGGGCGCAATACTTTTTATTGCCCGAGCTGCCAATAAAAAACGCCGGCCCCCTAAGGAGCCGACGCGCAATCTAATACGGGCTTAGGAATATTATTTTTTCACTTGGCTGTTGGGCACCGGGGCCGTGGTCATGATCACATCGTCGAGCAGACCGTATTCCTTCGCTTCTTGCGCCGACATAAAGAAATCGCGGTCGGTATCCTTGGCGATCTTTTCCACATCCTGGCCGGTGTGCTTAGCGTAGAGCTCGTTGAGTTCCCCACGCAGGCGGATCGTCTCCTTAGCGCGGATATCCAGGTCGGTGGCGCTACCAGTGACGGTGCCCATGATTAGCGGCTGGTGGATCATAATACGCGCGTGCGGCCAGGCAAAGCGACGCCCGGGCTCGCCGGCGGCCAAGAGGAACGATCCCATGCTCATCGCCATGCCCATGCACACCGTAGAGACCGGGGCCTCGATCGCCAACATCGCATCGTAGATGGCCATGCCTTCTGTGACCGAACCACCGGGGCTGTTGATATAGAGGACGATTTCCTCTTTCGGGTCTTCGATATCCAGCGAGATCAGGCGGGTGACCACGGCCTTAGCGGACTCGTCGTTGACATCGGACCAAAGGAATATTTTACGCGCTTTATACAGGCTCAGCTCCAGATTTTTTTCCTGGAGATTTTTCAGCAGATCTTCGTCTTTTTCGGCCATCGAAACGTCTCCTAATAACGTCGGATCATCTTATTTTGTATCGGTTTCAAAATATACACGGTAGCCCCAACAGCGTCAATCCATCCTGGTGGATCCTGCTCACCGCCTATACCCTGCTGAAGCTATGGCTGGTCGCCGATGTCGAGTTAGGCAAGGACGAAGCCGTCTACTGGTATTGGAGCCAACACCTCGACGCCTCCTACGCCTTGCTGCCCTTCGCCATCCTTAAACTAGCGCACGCGATCGCCCCGCATCAAGAGTGGTTCCTGCGACTGCCGGCGATCCTTTTGGGCACTTTGTCAACGGTACTCATCTATAAACTCTGCCGCAAACAAAGCCTCGATGAACGCTTGTCCCTATGGGCCGCCGCCGCTTTTGCCCTGAGCCATTGGACTTGGCACACCAGTTCCTACCTGCACCCGGACAGTTTTCTGGTCCCTTGCTGGTTATCCGCGCTCTATATGGCGCGCCAAACCGAAACCACACCCGGCCTGCAAACGTATATGCTCATGGGCATCGCGGGCGGTTGCGCCGTGCTCTGCAAATATTCGGGCGCTTTCCTGGTCAGTGGACTCGGCCTGTGGATTCTGCTCAGCCATCCGGCCCAAGAACGCTGGCGCTTGCTCGCCGCCTTCGCCCTGCCCGCATTTATCGTCACTTCACCGCTCGTCTACGCACAACTCAGCACCGCCTTTTATCTGCCACAAAAGCTGAGCACCCTCTCGCGCATTGAAGGTTTGAGCAATCCCTTCTCGCGCCTGTTTTTCTTTATCGCCAATCCCCTGCTCTTTGTCTCGCCCTTCTTACTCTATTTGCTCTATCGCGGCTTGAAGCACGCGATAAAAGAACCCGACCTGCAAATACTACTGCCCGCGCTGTGCACCATCGGCGCTTTTCTTTTTTTCGCCCTCACCCGCGGCCAGATCAAGGGCAACTGGATCCTGCCGGGTTTTTTGAGCCTGTGGCCCTTGGCCTTTGCACGAACGACAAAACGCTGGCTGCTCGTCTGCGCGGTCGCCTTTGGCCTGCTGCAATCGATTGTCATCAGCGTCGGCCTGAAATACCCCGGTCTCTATAGCGCGCTCGGCGAACGAAGTGGCCTGGATAAAACCTATGTCGAATTGGTCTCCAACAAGGACAAGGGGCGCGAGCCGTCGTATTCGTGGAGTGAGCGGCTTTGCGAATACAGCGGTTGGCGGCGATTTACCTGGGATTTCGAAGAAATGCTGCAGAGAAAGAACATCTATTCACCCTCGCCCTTAATCAGCACACAGTACAGTATACCTTTCACAATGGCGTACTATGGGCTGACGCCAAGGGCCTATTACACTATAGACGATCCGCGGTTTCGGGATTTGACGGACTTTTCTGCGGCGGTCGGCCCATCTTATCCAGCGACGGCGCTGTTCGCCATCCGCACGGGCACCGCATGGCCGGAATCACTAACAGATATTTACCCACGGCGAACGCAAGTTGCCGAATTGCGACGCGAATACCCCGGTTGTGCCGCCGTGGCTTACCAAATATTTCAAGTCGACCGATAAACATCCGACCATTCCCAACGCATTTTAAACCTTCTGCTCCCGCCAAAAAATAAGCCACCGGAAGATCGAACTCCCGGTGGCCGTTTTTAGCGCTTTTTTGCTGCGCTACCAACGCGTAAAATCACAATACCTATGCCCCTCTACAATGCTCAGGGCATCTCCAACTCCGTAAACTTGCTATCCTGCTTCTTGCCAAAGGCCGAGGCGATGATCTTTTGCATCACCTCGCGGAAATCGTCGAAGAAAGTGTAGAACAAAGGCACCAGCATCAACGTCAATACCATCGACGCCAACAAGCCTCCTATCATCGTCCGGCCCAAGGGCGCGTAGGCTATCCCCACCATCGCCGAATTGCCCGCTGCCATCGGGATCAAACCAAAGGCGGTGGTAAAGGTCGTCATCAGAATCGGCCGGAAGCGATGCTGGCCCGCCTCGACCAGCGCGTCAAAACGCGATTTGCCCTCGGATCTGAGCCGATTAGCCAGGTCGATCAGCACGATCGCATTATTCACCACCACGCCAATCAGGATCACCGAGCCGATCATCGACATGATCTCGAAGGTCGTATCGGTTAGATACAGCATCCAGTAGACGCCCAAAAACGAGAACGGGATCGATATGATCACCGACAGCGGCAAGACGAACGACTCGAAGAGCACCCCCATCAGCAAGAATACAAAGGTCACTGACATAATCACCGCGAACATCTGCGACTGGTCCTGTTCCTCTAGGCGCACAAAACGCGTGCCCTTGTCCCAGCGATAACCGCGCGGCATCTCGAAACCCTGCATCACCTGGTCGACCTGGGCGAAAAGCTCCTTGGCTTGGTCCTTGGTGGCCCGGGCGCTGACATTGAGCATCGTCTGTCTGTCTTCTCGCCGGATCCTGCCCAGCGTGCGCTCGACGTAGATCGAGGCCAGCGATTCGAGCGGCACCTCGCGGTCGCCGCCGGCGGCAAAGGTCAAGTTGCGCAAATCCTGCAGATTCTGGCGGTCATAGCTGGCCAACTGCACGCGGATATCGACCTCGCGACCGTCGTCGGTATGGAACTTGTTGACATTGGCGCCGCGCAGCGCATAGGCGATATTGCCCGAGATCGCCTGCGGGCTGATCCCGTAGCGCTGAATCTGCTCGCGGTTCAAGCGCACCTGCAGCTCTGTCCCGCCCTGGTCCATATCGGTATTGACCGACAACAGACCGGGAATGCTCTCCAACCGCCGCTCGACCTCCTCAGCCAAATCGATCAGCACCCGGGTGTCCTCGCCGTAGAGGCTGACATTGACCCGGGCGTCCTGCTCCGGGTTTTCCCAGTTGACGCGCAGGGTAATACCCGGCGGCAGATAGAGCCGCTTGCGGATATCCTTTTCGATCTCCTTATAGTCGAGATATTCCTTCTCGATAAAACCCGCCGTAGTACCAAAGTCGTGCCAGGCGACCTGGTACCACTCCATGTCCTCCTCTTCGACAAAGAATAGCGTCACCCGCCCCCAGCCGCGACGGAAATACGTCCGCAACATATCGACATTGTACTCGCCCTTGCGCACCATCACCGTATCCTCGACGGCGTTCATAAACTTCTCGGCCTGTTCCAGCGACTGCCCCGAAGGCATCTCGAAAGCCAGGTCCATCCGCGAGTCGTTGCGATTCTGTTTGTCGGTGCGTTTCATACCCTCCATCGGGATCTGGATACTGGCCAAAAGCACCAAGGCGATAACGAAGGCGTCGAGGCGGTTGCGCAAGATCCAACGCAGCAAGCGCACGTAGTATTTGCGGAACCAGACGATCAACGCCAACTCGGGCTTCTCATTGCTCGTCGCCAGCTTGAGCGCAGCCAAGGGAATGAAGATCAAGGCGATAAGCAGCGAAGCCACAAGACCGACGATCACCGGCAAACCAATACGCAGCATCCAAAAGGAGAATTCTTGCTCATCGCTCATCAGGATCAGGGGGAGAAAAACCACCACCGTCGTCAACGTCGCCATCGTCACTGCCAGCCCCACCTCACCGGCCCCTTCGACCGAAGCCATGCGCGGGTCGATGCCCTC
>DQLG01000725.1 GCA_015660315.1 Candidatus Latescibacterota bacterium | reverse complement strand
TGATTCGCCGACGATTTTCAATGCCGTGGTCTTGAAGCTCGGCCTGCCCAACGAAGACTATACCGATCATCAGATCCGCTGTTTGCTGCCAGAGTTAGCACCGGTTATCGGCTATGCGGTTACAGTAGAGGTCACGAGCAACGACGCGGATTCGGTGGCGGTGCCGTGGGAAGACTATTACGAACAGATCGATGCGATGCAAGGGCCGGTGGTCGCGGTAATGAAGGATGTGGACTCGCGGCCCGGACGCGGAGCTAGTTTCGGTGATGGCATGGCGCGATTGCACCAGCGTCTTGGCGCGGTGGGGGCGATTGTGGACGGGACGGTGCGAGATCTTGCGGGCATTCGTCAGGTCGGCTTGCCGATTTTCGCTTGGGGGACAGTGCCGGGGCATGGGGTGTTTAACGCGACGCGGGTCAATGCGCCGGTGACGGTGGGGCAGGTGCGGGTGCGGCCGGGAGATCTTATTTTTGGCGATGGCGATGGGTGCGTACGGATTCCGGTGCAGTATGCGGAAGAGGTATTGGCTTTGGCGGGAACAGTGCGGGCGAAGGAGGCGGAGATCTTTGCATTTTACGATTCGCAGGATTTTTCATTTGAGGCGTGGAAGGCATCGCGAGAGTAGTTTGAGGTCCAATGGGTGAGGCGTCGTTATGCCGAAGCGGCCTTGTTAGCTTTGTTCGGTGGCTGCCAAGTCTCGGTCAGTTGCCAGCTATGCGCTAGTGTATTGGCTGAGATCGTTTAATCAGCTTTAATAAGTGTTGGCGATTGTGCGCTGCGACAGGCTTGGCCATTTTATAAGCCTATGTCCTAGAAATAAGGAGAGAAGTATGCAAACCACAACGGCAAAGATCGACCCGCAGGAAGAAGTCGATTTCATGGAGGTCGATGACACCGATTATAGTGCTTTTACTGTAGCCCAACGGATCCATCATCTTGAGGTCGAAGGGTATGTGGTGCTGCCGGATGTGCTCGACTCAGAACAGATCGCGACACTGAAGGCTACGGCGAAAGACCTGCCGATGAAACACAAGGACTATAGCAAGGCGCAAACCTACCATCACGAGCCGCAGTGCGCCAGCGAGGAGATCGCCGAGTTGATCGGCCAGCCGACCGTCAGTGGTTTTCTCAGGGAACTGATGGGGCCGGATATAGTTTTTACGCATGGCTTGTTTACGCGCACCCTGGCCGATTCGCCGGGTATTTCGATGCATACCGACGGCCAGCCCTTTGGTTCGTCCATTTTTGGTTATGAAGGATCGTCGCCGCGGCTTTTGCGGGTACTCTATTATCTCGACGATCTGCCGCCCGAACGCGCGCCGTTTAGGCTGATTCCACGTTCGCATCTCTCTTTCCATGCGCAGGCGAATCCCTATGTGCGCTATGTGTCGCATCCGCAGGAGATCACAGTTTGCCCCAAAGCCGGTTCGGTGGTGATGATTCCCGCCCTGCTTTTTCACGGCACCCATCCGAATAGGGATTCTGCACCACGCGAGTTGATCCAGTTTGGTTATCGGCCGGCCTGGGCGGGGCCGGTGCAGCCAATGGAGGAGTGGAACGCGGAGTGGGTGGCCAATGCACCGGTAGCGGCCAAGCCTTTTCTGCAAAGCCGCAATACAACGGGTGAAGAATGGCAGCAGTCGCACAAGCCCGAGGGCATGCAGCGCGATGCGCCGGGGATCAACCCGGATCGCTGGGGAAGATAAAGGCTCGCTATATGAGTGAGGAGATGGTACTATCCGCCGGGGTGGCCCGCGTCGATATCACGCCGCCGCTGGGTTTCCGCATGCAGGGCATTGTGCGGCGGACGGAAGGAGCGACCGGGGTTGAGTCGCCCTTGTCGGCAACGGTGCTGGTTTTGGCCGACACGGCGACCAAGGTTGTGATCTTCGATTGCGATTTACTCGGTTTCGATTTGCCCTTGGCGGCTGAGATACGAGCGACCGTTGCCGAACGCTTGGGAACTGAGTCGCATTGTATTGTGCTAGGTTGTACTCATACTCACAACGGTCCCTGCACCATTCGCCACGTCTTAGGTGGTCCGCACGATATCGGTTGCCCGGTTGAGCAACGCGAAGCACAAGAAGCCTATATCGCCCAGTTGATCGGCCAGTTGAGCGATGCGGCGGCGTTGGCCGATGATCGGCGGCAACCCGTTCGCTGTGCGGCGGGGCGGGGCGAAGCCCAGGCGGCAGTTAATCGGGAAGAAAAAAATGAGGATGGCAAGATTTTGGTCGGGCGTAATCCTGAAGGTACGGTAGACCACAGCGTTGATGTGTTGCGGGTTGACGACTTACAGGGACAGCCCATCGCGGTATTGGTCGGTTATGCGGCGCATCCTGTGGTGATGGGCATGAATACGTATTTGTTCAGTCCGGATTATCCGGGTACGGTACGCCGTATTGTTGAAGACGTGACCGGGGCGACTTGCCTCTTTTTGACCGGGGCGGCGGGCAATCAGGCGACCTGGTCTTTTTTGCAGGGGGATTGGGGCGAAAAAGAACGCATGGGCGGATTGGTCGGTTGTGAGGCCGCCCGGGTATTTTTTGCGATCGAGACCCGACCGCACGAAGTGGTGCGCGAAGTGGAGGCGTCGTTGTCGGGGTTGGCCTTATATCACAAAGAATTTGTCGACGGGCCGAGTCATCGGCGATTACAGGCGGTGACCGCTACGGTCACAGTGCCCTTACAGCCCTTACCGTCGTTGATAGTGGCCAAGAACATATTGCAAGAGGCCAGTGCTCTCGTACAGGCTTTGCAAAGCGCTGCCGCGCCAATGACAAAGGTCTATCCGGCGCAATTGGTTGAGCGTTGGGCCAAGGGCGTGCTGGAGAAGGTTGCAAGCGGGATCGAGCGAGAGAGTTTGTCGTTCGATATTGTGGGTTTCCGCCTGGATGACTTTGCCTTGATGGGTATGCCTGGCGAACCTTTTGTCGAGATCGGTTTGGCGGTCAAGGCGCATAGCAAAGCGCTGCATACTATGTTTGCCGGATATTGTAATGGCTCGTTGGCCTATTGGCCCACGGCGGAGACGGTGGCACAGGGCGGTATGGCGGTGTCTTCTTCGCTGCAGACGTATAATATTGCTGCGCCGCCGGTGGCGGAGACGGCGGATATTATTGTGGGGGCGTTTGATGGGGTGTTGCGGCAGTTAGATTTTTGAGAATATAGGGTAATTAAGCTCCGTGCTTACGGGTTGATCAAGGGGCGTTCCTCGGTCAACCCTTGGAGACTTTGGTGGGATAGCAATCCAGTATGCGGAGCAAGTTATAAAAGGTTATGTCCTCGAAGTGCTTTCTGGTGGATTTAGTGATTTGTTTATCCAATATGAGGAGTAAATCATGAAACTAGCCGAACTCACCTGGCCCGATCTTGAGCAAGTATCAAGAGATACCGTGGTCGTGTATCCGATCGCCGCATTGGAACAGCACGGCCCTCATCTACCCTTTATTACCGATACGGCTGAAGTGTCGGCGATTGTAGATCGGCTTGATGCAGCGGTCCCAGCGGATGTACTTTGTTTGCCGGCGCAGTGGTTGGGGTATTCGCCGCATCATATGCGTTTTAAGGGCACGATCACAGCCAAGTCGGAAACACATATCAATATGATCCTTGATACGGTTAGTAGCATGGTCAGCGCGAATTTTAGTAAGGTGCTGATTGTCAATGGCCACGGCGGGAATATCGCTAATATGACGGTGGCATTGCAGCGTTTGTTGCAGGAGTGTCCCGACGCCAAGGTCTATGGAACTTCGTGGTTTAGTTATGATGAGGTCGGCGCGATTCGCGAAGCTGGTCCACACGGTTGGGGGCATGCCGGCGAGATGGAGACTTCGGTGATGATGGCACTACACCCCGAATTGGTCAAAGAAAATCTCTTGCAACAGGACGGTCATCCGCAGACGTCCGAACTCGCCGGCCAG
>DQLG01000149.1 GCA_015660315.1 Candidatus Latescibacterota bacterium | reverse complement strand
TACACCCGACCCGGCGGGGCGCTGATCTGGACGGAGGAGTATCCCGGCGATGGAGTCTGGGCCGACGATCTCTACGAGGCTTTTTTCAACTGGCCGCACTACTACGCGCTGGGCGGCAGCGAGTATACGGGCACCAAAGCACTGGAAGAATGGAACGCGATCACCCGTCAGCTTACGCACGACTACGGCCGCGTAACCAATGAATTCGTCAACGACGACGACTGGTTCCACAACGCCGAAAACTATATCTACTTTTACCATCTTGGCATGGCCGACCCGAGCAATCGCGAGACGGTCCGGCGGGCCGAGCGCTTTGCCGGTTGGTATCTCAACGAGGATTCGGGCGTGCCGAACTACGATCCGCAGCATCGCATTGTGCGCTCGCCGTGCAGCGGCAGCAAGGGCCCGTTGTTCAATATGCGGCCGGGTGAAATCCATTACGATATCGAATACGGGCACGCGGCGCTGGGGCCTAGTTTTGCGCTGCCCGAGGATTGGGCGAAAGATCCCAAGACGGTGCGGCAGGTCGAGGCGTGTTTTGATCGGGTAGTGATGAATGGGGATGTGACGGTCAATCTCGGCGTGGTGGTGTTGGTGGCGACGGCATATTTGCACACTGGCGCGGAGAAATACAAAAACTGGATCGAAGAATACGTCGGGGCCTGGATCGAGCGGACGGTGACCAATGGCCGCATCGTGCCCGACAATATTGGTCCGAACGGCATAGTTGGCGAGTTGCGCGAGGGACAGTGGTGGGGCGGGCTCTACGGCTGGACTGGGCGTTATGGCCACAATATGATGATCCACTCGATGACCGCGGCGGTGGAGGCGGCGGTCTTGGTGACGGGCAAGGTCGAGTATCTAGAGCTGTTGCGCATGCACCTAGATTGCCTGGTCGAGCACGGCCGCGAAGAAAACGGCCGGTTGTTGGTGCCCTATAAACATACCGATGAGGGTTGGGGTGAATACCAGCCGATCAATTCGGATGGGCCGATTCACCTATGGTGTGCGTCGATGCAAGAGGGCGACTGGCAGCGGATGGAGCGATTGCGGCGGGGGGCCGAGGACGAGTGGGCGGCGTTGGGGCAGCGGGGGCCGCGCTCGCTCGATTGCCGGGCCTGGACCCGTTTTCTCGCCGGCGAGTTGCCCGACTACCCCGAGCAGATTCTACAGGCCAATTATCGCGAGGTCTGTGATCGCATCGACAAGGTCATTCGCGACGAGCAGGATCTCACGAAGCTCGATGTGCACTGGTGGCAACAGGTAAATCCTGTGCTGACTGAGGCGCTCGTACAATTGACGACTGGCGCTCCGCAGACGATTTACTGGGGTGGGTTGGCGCAGGGGCGGGTGCGGTATTTTGACGGGTTAGAGCAAAGGCCGGGGTTGCCAAAGGATGTGGCGGCACTGGTGACGGGACTTGCTGAACAGAGTGTCGATCTGACCTTAGTGAATTTGAGCCCGAGTCAGGTGCGCCATGTGATTATTGGCGCGGGCAGTTTTGGCGAGCATTGTTTTACCGAGGTGCGGGCTGGCGATGAGGTCTTGTCGGTCGATGATACGTATTTCCAGGTGGAACTGGAACCGGCTAGTCAGGCTGAATTGTCGCTGGAGATGCGGCGCTATGGCCAGCAGCCCAGCTTTCGCATGCCCTGGCACGGCGAGGGGATAACGCATAGATAATGGTTTTTACCACGTAGCCGCGATCGATGCGGGTAGTGGCGGAATAGAATTGCGTGGTAATGTTTTGGGAGCAGGGGGCCTCGGTTCGATCCGAGCACCCCGACCATTTTTACCTCTCGCAAACACAGTCGTTTGCGAGAGGGGTCTTTTTGCCCGAGAACCAAACTATTTACCACTGGCAAACGGATGGCAAACGAACCCCGCAAAAATAGTGAATTTCGCAATCTTCGCTGCTGGTTGCTACCGCTACTGAGTATAGATTTTTCGCTGCTCGTGCATGGATTTATGGCTTAGTCATCCCCATCGATTCATAGCTGACGAGGGCCGGTCTGTCAGGGCGTCGTAGCTCGGGATTGGGAACCCCACGGCAGATAAATATCGTAGTGGTAGATTAAGACCTGATCCAGTATCAGCAGTTGTCATATCCCGAATTTTCGCAGTCCTCCTTTAAGTGCGATACCAGTCCAGTCAGCCTCGAGCACGACGGCTAATCTCCTGCGCTGTTTGCCAGCCCTCGACAAGATCGTTGTAACTCCCTTACATGCGTTAGAGCCTGTTTTCTCGGACATCACGCGGCAAGCTTACTCTGTCGTAGGCGATCGTTGTCCGCATGCGAGCTTGTCTGTCTGCAAGTCGCTCATTATCCTATTTAGCGGACCCAAAGCCAGGAAGGTAGAATTGAAATCGGCCAATATTGTGTTGAAGGGCAAACAGCAGGTCGAGCTTCTATGCGAGGAGGCGCCGGTGGCGCCGCCGGGCGGGTTGCTGGTGCGCACGCGTACAAGCCTGATCAGTACCGGGACAGAGTGTATTTGTTATCGCAGCGAGATGGATGAGGACTCGCATTGGGCGGGTTGGGTGCAGTATCCATTTTATCTGGGCTATAGCAATGTCGGCGAGGTGTTCGAGCTAGGTGAGGGCACGGATGGGTATGCTATTGGTGACCGGGTGTTCAGCTCTTCCAGCCACCGGCAATATGCGGCGGTTGCCGGTAGACCGATCAAAATACCCGATGGGGTCTCCGATGAGAGTGCGGCGTGGTCTAAGTTGGCGACGATCGCACAGACGGGTGTGCGCCGGGCTGAGTTGCGGATGGGCGCGCGGGTGGCGATTATCGGCGCGGGCCCATTGGGCCAGCTATTGACCCAATATACGCGCTTAATGGGCGCGAGTGAGGTCATGCTTATCGACACGATCGCGGAGCGGCTAGAGGTTGGGCGTGCGCACGGGGCGACAGAGGCCTTTGCCGGTAGCGCCGCCGACGCGGTGTCCTTTGTCGAGCAGCATACCGATGGTGAGTTGGCTGATGTGGTCTTTGACGCCACCGGACACTACGCAGTTTTTCCGTTGGCGTTGAAGCTGGTGCGACGCTTTGGCACGCTGATGTTGATCGGCGATTCGCCACACCCGAGCAAGCAAGTGCTGACCGCCGATGTGCTCACCCGGCAGATTAGCGTGCGCGGCAGCCACAACGAGATGCTGCCGCCGCATGCCGAAGGGTGGGATGCGGTGCGGCAGATGGGGCTTTTTCATACATATATAGAACGCGACCAGATGCGCGTTGAAGATCTGATTACTTCGCGTTTTGCGCCGCAGGAGGCACCCGGAGTCTATGCCCAGTTGTTAGAAAATCGGGCAGAGACGATTGGGGTGGTCTTCGACTGGAGTCGTTTAGGAAATTTTAAAGGGAATCAATTATGCCCATAAAGCAGTCTGTATGCCTGCCGATTTTGCCGCCGATGGATCGCGGCGAATTATTGCGGGAAATTGCCGCCATCGGTTATCCGGCCATCGAGGTCTGGGGTCGCGACCATGATTTTTCCGCGCTGTGCGCGGAAGCTGCCGGCCATGATTTAAAAGTTGTCAGTATGATCGGCCACGGCTCGTTGCCCAACGGGCTCAATAAACCCGAAAACCACGACAGAATTGAGGCGGAGTTGCGCGAATCGATCGATCTTGCCGTCGACTACAGCGTGGGTGGGTTGATCTGTTTTAGCGGCAATCGCGTCGAGGGGATGGAGGAGGAGGAGGCGATTGAGAACACGGTCGACGGTTTCCTCCGCGTTTCGTCTTATGCCGAAGAAAAAGGGATCAACTTGAATCTGGAACTACTCAATTCCAAGGTTGATCATGCGGGGTATCAGTGCGACTTCACTGACTGGGGTCTCGAAGTCGTCGAGCGGGTGGGCAGCCCGCGGGTCAAGTTGCTCTACGATATCTACCATATGCAGATCATGGAGGGCGATGTGATCCGCACGATCGAAAAGCACAGCGCGGCATTTGGTCATTTTCATACGGCTGGTAATCCGGGGCGCAATGATTTAGATGATCGGCAGGAGTTGAACTACGCGGCGATATGCGCGGCCATCGCCGCGACGGATTATGATGGTTATGTCGGGCACGAGTTTAAACCCAAGGGCGAGGTAGTGCCGGCGCTCAGACAGGCGTTTGAACTCTGTGACGTATAGCGGCAAAACACTGCGCGAAAACTCGCATTTTTTGACAAGCGTCCTACCCGGTGGATGCTCCGCGCACGATTGGCATGTTTTCGAGCGGTTCGGCTTCGCGGTTGCCGTCTAGCGAACGGGCGGTGGCATCCATATAGTGGATGGCCAGGGCGCGGCGTGGGTTGTCGGTGGTATTGGCTAGGGTGCGATGGGGCGTGGCGCCGTGGTGGAACATAAATCGCCCGGCGGGCAGTTCGAGCGCAGTGGCTTTGCTCTCGTCGGCGTTGAGCATGCGATAGCCCGGTGATTCGAGGCTTTCGTGCGGCCAGAGCTGAGTGTGTGCTCCGGGAATGACCCACATGCAGCCGCTGTCGACGGTCGCTTGGTCAAATGCGATCCAACAGGAAACGACGGCGTTGATTTTGTCGATGCGAAAATAGTAGTCGTCCTGGTGCCAGTCGATCGCGCCACCGGTATGCGGCGGTTTGTGCAGGCCCTGGCAGAGGATCAGTTTGATATTCGGCCCTATAAGCATTTCGATTGGATCGAGGATACGCGAGTCGCGAATTAAGTCGTCAAAGAGTGGGTGGGCGAGGTGGGCGCAACGGATTTGGTGGACCTGGGTCGGAGTGCCGTCGTCGAGTTGGCCTTGGCGGATATTGTTGAGTCGGTCTGCGGTGCGCAGTGCGTCGAGGCACTCATCATAGGCGGTGGCT
>DQLG01000232.1 GCA_015660315.1 Candidatus Latescibacterota bacterium | reverse complement strand
TCGATAATGCACAAATTCAAAGCCCTCGTGATCGCGACGCTCCACCACATCCCAATCGCCTTCGTCAAACTCCGGGAAATAAGCGTCGCCTGTAAAATCGCCCTTGATATAAGACAGATACATATCCTCGACCAATGGCAGCATCTGCGCATAAATTGAACCGCCGCCGGCACAAAAAACCGTCTTGCCGTACCAACCCGCTCGCTGCACCGCCTCTTCGACACTGCCGCAAATCTCGACCCCCTCTTGATCCACACCCGAACGACTAATGACAATATTGTGCGCACTCGTCAGATCTGGCCCGAAAATATCATAGGAACGCCGCCCCATAATCACGGTCTGACCCTCGACAAAACGAAGAAACTGCTGATACTCTTCAGCTACGCTCCAGGGCATCCCCTCGCCGCTGCCGATAACCCGATCTTTCGACATCGCTGAAATAATAATCAATTTACTCTCCTTCACAGCAGCACCACACCGGCATAATTGACACCCGTCAAATGGGCGCTATCGCGTTTATAGGTCGTCAGGTCATCGGCGCGGAATTGATTGAGATGCGCATGACCGCAAACGCAGGCGAGGATCTTCATCAATTCGACCGTGGCTTCAAAATAATTCTGCAATTGTTTGGCCGGCTTATCGACCATCAACCAGGCGCGCAAATTGCACCGTGATCAGCTGGATATTGTCGGTGCGCGGCAACTCGGACAGATCAATGCCCATCGCGAGACATTGCCGTGATGTCCCAAGCCTTCTAGCCCCTGCTGGGCCCATTTCCTGATATGAGATTGCAGGAGTCGGCTTTCGTGCCTTCCGCATCGGCGTAGATCCCCAGTTTGTAGGGTTGTGGATGGTCCTCCTGCCAGGCCCGGGCCTCGTATTCGTCAACATAAACCGCATCATTCTGTTGCATATCTCTGCGTAGGCTTTAATAGGACATTCCGATATCCTCATCCAGCGCAGGAGGGCACTCGATTTTTAAAGACTGTAATAGGCCTTCGATACGCTATTGGCAATAGTTAAACGCCTTGCCACTGTTCTATTTATATTGCTTACAAAGCAAAATCGCCAAAGGACAGAACATGTCGATCGAATCCGCACAAGACCTCAAAGCCGTCGAACGCGAGGCCCAGCGCCACCACCTGACCGTTATTCCCGAACTCATGGGCCACGGCATCGGCCGCGTGATCCACGACGATCACGATGTTCGAAGGTACTCGGCAACGCCATATCGCGACACAGTTCGAATACCCCGGGTACATCTGGCGCACTATCCCCAACACGCGCTTCACCGACAGCCGCGGTTTTCGCCGGCCGGAACTGCCGGATCAGAAAAAAAGACAAGACCGCGCACCCAACGGGAGGACTCCTCCCGGCCCTTCTACGCGAGCAAAACCACAGCGCGCCAGTACTACGGCGACTTGCTCGCCACCACAGACGGCACGGCAATCTACAATGAAGTGCACCGTCTGTATACAGACCTGCAACAGGACGTAACGCGACGACACGACAACGCGCATACCTGCGACCTCTCGGCCTTTATCGAGCAATTGGAACAACGACAACTCGACGGGCAACTAAACCCGCATATAAAAATCTTCCGCGAAGACGCCTGCCACCTCTACGAGTTCGCCGAACAACAGATGGCCGAATTTGTCGCGTTGACCATCGCCCCGCAGCACCGCGACCGGATCGAACGCCATATCGCCAGCTTCACGTACAACGCCCGGACCGCGCACCAACTCCTAACGGAAGAACAACCCGGTGGGGCGCTTGTACTACGCGAGCAAAGCGGCCGCCGATCCGGGTCGTGCACAGCAACTGGCCGATCTCAGAAAACAAGCGGAGAGGATCATAGACTTCGTCGAACTCTTTCACCAGGGACGCCCTGGGACCGAAGGCAGTTTCTCCGCAAAACTCACCAAACTGAGGACCTGTCTCGCAATGCGGCCCAGCGATTTCGGCGTTGTCTGGCAGGTCTACAGGCTCTGCATATACGAGAACCGGGCGAGCGATAGCGCGGAAATGCTCACCCCGTTCCGACCGGCCAATAGCGCGGATGCCCGCCAATGGTTGAGTATCAGTCTATAATCCCATATCATAGGGGAACGATTCAAACCGGCTGTAGCTACGGCGAACCAGTTATTGCGCATAGACTCCAAGAACAAAGAGGCGCGGGCATTTCTAACACGCGTCAAAAGTTCGCTCGGCGCTCTTGAACCCAATTGATCAAATTTGCAGGCCATCCAGAGTTAATCTCGCATGTCGGAGAACATAGACCAAGAGCCGAACGAGCAGTGTCACCGTCCACCGCGAATCGACTTATCGCGGTGAGCTACAGTCAATAAGAAAGACATAAGACATGCCGCAACACGAAATTACCCTGCGCTTCCTCGCCGAACCGACCGCCGTCAATTTCGGCGGTAAGGTCCACGGCGGCGCGGTCATGAAATGGATCGACGAAGCCGGTTACGCCATTCCCGCATGGGAGCCTCGCGACGACGCGGACATCGCCCTGCAGGACTACGCCAAGAATATGATGGTGCTGGGCAAAGAAATGGAACAAAACGCGATCCCCTTCGGCGAAACCGCCCCGGGGGCCAAGTCGTGAAAACCGTATTCGTCATGCTCGACTCGCTCAACCGCCATTATCTGAATGCCTATGGCCAGAGTTGGGTGCAGACGCCCAATATCGACCGCCTCGCCGCGCGCGGCCTAGTCTTCGACAACCACTTCTGCTGTTCGATGCCCTGCATGCCGGCCCGCCGCGATCTCTTCACCGGCCACGCCAGCTTCCTCGAAACCCCCTGGAGCCCGATCCAACCCTGGGACGATTGCCTACAGCCCGAGTTGCGCCGGCAATCCGGCACCTATAGCCATATGATCACTGATCACTACCACTATTTCCATTCGGGCGGCGAATATTACCACACGCAATTCGATTCCTGGGAGTTTCTGCGCGGGCAGGAGGGCGACGTCTGGCGTTCGTTGGTCGACGAACCGCCCACCCTTGAGTATCGTGGTAAGAACCGCCGCGCCTATTGGGCCAACCGCGCAATGATGGACACCGAGCGCGACGAAGACTATCCAACGCCGCAGTGCTTCCAACAGGCCATCGAATTCCTCGATCGCAACCACGGGACCGACAACTGGCACCTGCACGTCGAGTGCTTCGACCCGCACGAGCCCTTCGCCTGCCCAAAAAAATACCGCGACCTCTACGGCGATACATGGGACGGCGGTTATCACTTCGACTGGCCCGACTACGCCGCCGTCAGCGAAGACCAAGCAGCCGTCGAACACATCCGCAAAAGCTACGCCGGCACCCTGACCATGGCCGACGTCTGGCTCGGTAAGTTCCTCGACAAGATGGATGAGTTAAACCTCTGGGAAGATACCGTCCTGGTCTTCAGCACCGACCACGGACACTTGCTCGGCGAGCACGGCTATTGGGCCAAGAATTATATGTTCGACTATAAAGAGCTGGTGCATATCCCGCTGATCGTCTGCGCACCCGACACCCCCGCTCGCCGCGTCCCGGCGCTGACCTCGACCCTCGATCTGATGCCGACGCTAATGGAACTGCACGGCGGGGAAAACCCACCCGCCGTCAACGGTCGTTCACTCTGCCACCTGCTGCCCGACAACCGGGATCACCACGACGCGGTGCTCTACGGTTACTTCGGCAAGGATATCAACTTGACCGACGGGCATTACACTTACTGCCGCCAATCGCTAGCCGATTCGGTCGCCCACCACCATACGGCCGCGGCTTCAGCCTTCATCGATATGGCGACGCAACAGGCCCCCTTCGTGCGCCGCCAACAACTAGCCGAAGCCGAATGCGGTGTCTTCCTCGATTGCGCGCACAACATTCCGCACTATCGTTTCGCTGTGCCTTCACGCCGCCATCAGGACGCACCCGACTTCAACCCCATCTACGACATCATTGCCGATCCCGAACAAGCGCATCCACTGCACGACGAAGCGTTAGAAGCGCGTTTAGCTAGGCAAATGCGCGACCTGCTCACCCACCACGGCGCGCCGCAAAGCCAGTTCGGGCGCATGGGCTTATAGATAGATGAGCCCAGTCGCTCATAGCGGCTTTATCCGCCTACAGACGCAAAGCCACGTCGCCGCTACGCAATGGAAAAAATGGGCCCAAGCCCTCGGTCTCGAATCATTGGAGATCGAGGACGTATGGAACGAGATCGGTTATCCGCTCTTTACCGCCACCCGCCAATTGCCCCCCATCTCATTTATCTTGCAACTGCGCTCCGAACGCCGCGAGGCCAATCTCTTCGATTTCAAAGACGAGATCGCACCGCTATTGACCTTTCTCAACCTGCTCGACCAACTCAAAGACGATAAGCTAGGCGGCGACAAGGCCATCGCGGTCCTCTTTCGTTTTTATCGCACCAAAGTATGCTCCGAAGCT
>DQLG01000079.1 GCA_015660315.1 Candidatus Latescibacterota bacterium | reverse complement strand
GCTCGAGATATTCACGGCGTGTTTCGACCCATTATTTGCTTTGTTTCGCAGGTTGTGCAAAATGCTCATCCGCCGCGTGCAAGGCCCGCAGACCTTGTTGCATGCGCAGCAATTCGCGCTGGCGGGGATTGAGTTGCTCGAACCATTCGTCGGGGAAATTGTCGTGCGGGTCGAGTTGGAACATCAGCATCGACTTTCGGTAGTGCGCGAAGACGGCGTAGCGGTTGTCCGCCGTATCGTTCGCGCCGCCCGCGTGCCAGCACTGGCCGTTGAAGATCAACACGCTGCCGGCTTTGCACGTCGGTTGAAAGACGTGTTGAACGTCAAAGCCTTCGGGCGGCCCGTCGTGACCGCTTTTGTGCGAGCCGGGCACGATGCGCGTGCCGCCGATCTTGGGATTAAAATCGACCAGCGGCCAGACCGTGTTCATCATCACCGGCGAGAGCGGGTTGAGCATGTGTCCGGGGATATCGCTGTGGAAGTTCTGCAAACCGTCGCCTGGCCGTACGATGCGCGCGCTGAGGCTGCCGAGGATCAGCGATTGCGCCAAGAAATGTTCGAGCAGCGGCAATATGACCGGATGGTCGATGACCTGGAAAAAAGCTGGATCCAGCGTTGGCAGATTGCGCACGAGCATAGAGGCGCCGCCGCGATTCTCGAAGCCGTCTTCGCCCTTGCGTTCAGCGCTCTGGATTAGTGCATTTTTGAGCGTGCCGATCTGTTCTGGTGTTAGCACGTCGGGGACAAGCGTAAAACCGTAGACATCTATTTCGTTTATGGCCTGATCTAAGGGGGTCATAGTATTTCTGTGTCCTAGTTGTATTTGGTATTACCGGGAAAACCAATCTAAACAGTACCATAGAGATTGATCACAGCTTTATCTAATGGTTTCTCTGTCCGGTCCCGCGAATGCGAGATGGCTGGCACCGATGTGTCAGCGGCTGCAGGGTGATCTTGTAAACCATTGATAATAATGTGATTATATAAGGTAATGATATTTTATATTGCGAATTTCTTCCTTATGTCCTTCAATTTCTATTTCTAGTAGAGCTGACTAAAACCGGCCTCTCCCGTGTCGCTGCACTTAGGGCGTTGGCGCGTCCTCGCGCAGCAAGCCTTCCGTCTTCAGCTCTGCCCACATATCCGCCGGAATCTCGTGTTGGAACCACTTGGCGTTCGTCTGGATATGGCTCGGCTCCATCGCGCCGGGGATGATCGCCGAAACCAGCGGATGCCCGAGCGGAAACTGCATCGCTGCCGCGGGTAGGGGCACGTCGTGGCGCTGGCAGACTTCCTGGATGCGGCGGGTTTTGTCGAGGATTTCGGGCGAGGCTGTATCGTAGGCGTAGCGGGCGCCTTCGGTCGGGCCGGAGACCAGGATGCCCGAGGCGAAGACCGCGCCGATGACGATGCGCACGCCGTGCTCTTCGCAGAGCGGGAACTCCTCTTCGAGGACCTCTTGGTCCAATAGCGTATAGGGCATGGCGACAATGCTGAGGTCGAGATCGACCGCGTCGATCAGCCGTGGCAGCGCGCCCATGCGGTTGAGGCCGGTGCCGACGGCTTTGATCAGCCCCTGCGAGCGCAACTCGTCGAGCGCGCGCCAACCGCTGGTGATCAGTTGGTTGAGGTGTGCGGAGAAGCGCTGTTCGCTGTCGTGGAAGAAGCTGTCGAGATCGTGGATCAGCAAGACGTCGATCGAACTGAGGCCTAGTCGTTGCAAGCTGTCTTCCCACGAGCGCATAATGCCGTCGTAGCTATAATCGAAGCGATAGTCGAAGGGCAGGCCGCCTATCCAGCCGCCTTTGTCGAAGGAGTCGAGGTCGCGGGTGGCGGTCAGCACCCGGCCGACCTTGCTTGATAGGATGAAGTCTTTGCGCTCCTGCTGGCGCAAAAAGTGGCCGAGGCGGTGTTCGCTCTTGCCGTAGCCGTAGAAGGGCGCGGTGTCGTAGTAGCGGATGCCGGCGTCCCAGGCGGCTTGCAGAGTTTCTTGCGCCTCGGTTTCGCTGACGGGGTCGAAGAGTTCGCCTAGGGGCGCGCCGCCGAAGCCCAAGGTGCTGAGTTCGACGCCGGTGCGCAGGGATCGTTTTGGGATGCTCGACATGGGGATTGGCCTTTCGTTTGCAAGTTGCTTTGGCAGGTGTTTTTTGCTTATACCTTAGAGGCTGTACGCGATCAGGAGATATAGTATTGTTAGATGGGAGGAGTTGCAAGTGGGGTGGGGCGGGCACGGTTCTACTGAATATCACAGCACGGCCCCCTTGCGCCTATAGTAGGGCGGGTTGGTAACCCCGACGTACACGGGCAGATGTAGGTCGCAGAAATATCGCGCGCGGGTGAATTTCCTCCGTGTCATGCCCGAGCCTCATATTATGGTGTGGGAGGCAATGGAGTATCCTCTATCGCGTGGAGTGGATCTCCTTGTAGGAGGCGAGAGATGGGTGAATCTTCTCATGCCGAACCCGCTTTTGTCGGGGGTCTCCGTCGTGGAGTAGGCCTCATTATTGGAGGGAATTAATGCGTGAGATTGGCGTTGCGGTGGTGGGCACGGGATATATTGGCCGGGAGCATATAAAGGTGGTCGCGGCGCATTCCCAGGCGCGGCTGGCGGTTATTTGTGCGACGCCGCGCAGTGAGGAATCGGCGGTGGAATTGCAGGAAGTGTATGGTGCTGGGCGGGTGAGTGCGGATTTTATGGATGTGGTGGCGGATGAAGCAGTGGATGTCGTTTATTTATGCACGCCTAACTCCAAGCATGTGCAGCAGGCGGTCCAGGCACTGGAGGGGGGCAAGCATGTCTTTGTTGAAAAACCGTTGGCGGTGACGTTGGCAGATTGTGCACGGATTGTGGCCGCGGCGCGCGTTTCGGGCAGGCAGGTGATGGTTGGGCACGGGGCGCGCTTTAGCAAGATCTTTGTCGCGTTGCACAAACTGGTGCAGGACGGTACGCTGGGAGAGGCTTGTTTTGTCGAGGGGGATTATGTGCACGACTTGGGACCTTTTCTCGATTTACCGGGGCACGATTGGTGGCTGGACGCGGAGCAGGAAGGGCAATTGCCGATTATCGGTGGGGCCTGCCACCCCTTGGATTTGATGCGCTGGATCGCCGGGGAGATCGTCGAGGTGAGCGCCTTTGGCGCCAATCGCAATCTCCCGGCGGCGCCCTGGTACGATACGGTGATCGCCAGTTTGAAGTTTGCGTCCGGCGCGCTGGGTAAGTGCCTAGTCTCGTGCGGGGCGAAGATTCCGTATGCGATGAACTTCGGTTATTACGGGACCAAGGGATCGGTGCTCAACGACCGGCTTTTTATCGACGGCATTCCCCACGCCGATGGTTTTATGCAGTTGCCGGTGGAGATCCGCACCGAAGATCATACTTGCGCCGAACAGCTCGAGCATTTTCTGGCCTGTATTCAAACGGGGGATAAGCCGTTGATTGACGCGCTGGACGGGGCGCGTTCGGTGGCGGTGTGTTGTGCAGTGGCCGAGTCGATTGAGGCCGGGCGACCCGTCGCCGTGCAGCTCGATTTCTGATGTGGTCTTTCGTCGATGAGCCGGCTGCGCCGCAGGAATTTCTTGTACAAGTTTTACCGAGGGTGCAGGAGACGTATCTGGGGCAATACAATCGGGCTTATGCTGCATTAGAGCAGGGCGCTTCTATGCGTGAGGCGGGCGCCTGGGCGATGGCCGATGGCAAGCCGGTCGGGATGGCATCAGTATCTGGTGGGGAGTCGCCGGAATTGTTTGTAGCGGTGAGCGAAGCGTGGCGGGGTCGCGGGGTTGGTGCGGGGCTGGTGGAAGAGGTCTGTGCGGAGTTGCGGCAGCAAGGAGTGCAAAGGCTGGCAGTCTCCGATGTTAGCAGCGCGAATGCGGCGGCGGTACAGCTTTTGCAGGCCACGGGTTTTGTCGGGCTGTCGATGGGGTCTTTGCGGATGCGGCGCTCGCTCGACGCCCCTGTGCCGGCTTGCGATATAGCGCCGGGCTATGCGTTGCGGACGTTGGCCAAGGGCGAAGAAGCGGCGTATGTGCGTTTGAAGAACACCTGCTTTCCCGAGAGTAGCCCGTGGACCGAAGAGGATTTCCCTCGGGAATTTCCGCCGATGTCTTTTAATGCTTATGAGCGGATCGTCGTCGCTGAACGCGAAGAACAACTAGTGGGTACGGCCAGCGCTTGGGAAATTGACTATGGCGGAGGCCCGCTGGGGTTGCTGCATTGGGTCGGGGTCGATCCGGCGCACCGCGGCCAAGGGCTTGGCGCGGCGCTCAACGTGCGGGCATTGCAGAAGCTGAAGGCATGTGGCTATGCGGAGGTCTGGCTCAACACCTCGCGCGAGCGAATGGCGGCGGTGCGGCTCTACGAGCGTCTGGGTTTTGTGCCGTATCAAGAACTTTACACCTATACACTGACACTTTGAGGAGGGGCGCATGAGCGATCCCGTAGAGATTTTGCTCGTCGGCTGCGGCCGCATGGGCACCGGGCATTTACAGGCCATACGCGGATTGCCGGGATTGGGCGGGGTGGTCGCCGGGGTCGATCCCTCGCAGGCTGCGCGCGAGCATGTGCAGCGCGAATTTGGCGTTGAGCGAACCTATGCCGATCTTGACGAGGCGTTGGCGGCAGAAGAGGCTCCGGCGGTTTTCGTTTGCTCGCCAAACAACCTGCATGCGACCTATGCGCTCAAGGCGCTAGCGGCCGGTCGCCATGTCTTCGTGGAGAAACCGCTGGCGTTGAATATGGCCGATGTCGACCGGATGATCGCCGAGGCCGGGCAGCGCGGTCTATTACTGATGGCCGGGCAGAGTCTGCGCTTCTTTACGCATATCCGCTATATCAAAGCACTGATCGATGCCGGAGAGATAGGCCGGGTGCGCCATATCGTGCACCGACGGATGAGCCCTGGACGCGGCGGCGACGAGCAGAGCTGGTTTGCCCGGCAGGCGCTGTCGGGCGGAATCCTGCCCGGAATCGGCACGCACTCGCTGGACGCGATTTTGTGGTGGTTGGGTGAACAGGCCGAGTCGGTTTATGCGATGGTGCAGAATATCGATCCGCATCCCGAGGTGGATATCGAAGATGAGGTTTCGTTGGTGGCCACGACGCCGAGCGGTGCGCTGATCAACGTGGCCTTTTCCTTTCATCATTCCCTGGGCTACGAATGGTCGGTCGCCGGGACCGAGGGCACGATCCAGTTGTCGGGAACACAGGGTGTGTTGAAGCTCAATGGCGAAGTAAGTGAGGTGCCCGAAAGAGTGGAGCTGCCGGGTGAGCATTCGATTCAACGCGAGTTCCTTTCCGCTATTGCCGAGGGTCGCCCGTTGGCCCAGGCCTCAGCTCGCGATATCCGCGCGACGATGGCGCTGGTGTTCGCGGCGCAGGAATCGGGGCGCACGGGGCAAAAAGTGGAGGTTGCGCATGGTTAAAATCGGGGCGATGAGCATCTGTTTGCAGCCCTTGTTGGCGGGCGAGGTGCCGACGGGTGAACGGTTATTGCGCGCGGCGGCCGAGGTCGGCGTTGATGGCGTGGAGTTTTACGAGACGCATTGGGGCGCTGATCCGCGCGATGTCGACGGCGCGGCGGCGCTGAAGAAATTGGCTGCGGAGTTGGGTGTGGAGATCTTCGCGGTTGGTTCGGGTACGCGTTTAGGTTATGGTGACGCGCGGCGTCAACAGGCTGTGGTGACGCTCAAAAACCAGATTCGTGCGGCGGCGGCGGTCGGGGCGCAGGTCGTTACTTTTCCAGCCATCGACTCGCAGCCGGTGCCGGAGGGACGCGCAGCCGAGGCCGGTGGTTTGCACTTCGCGCAGGGGGTGGGCCCGCTGATAGAGCAGGTGCAGGAACTGGCCGAGTTTGCTGCGGGTTATAATGTGCGGCTGGCTTTGCTAAACCACTGTTTTTTCGTCGGGGCGAGTTGGCACCAGGAGTGGGTGGTCAAGTTGGCGGGTCGGCCCGAGGTCGGGACCTGTTTGGACCCGGGTAATTATCTCTACTATGAGTGCGAGGATCCGGTTAGCGCGACCAGACGCCTCGCCGGGACCGTCTGCAATGTGCGGTTGGGTGATTGGGTGCGGCGCGGCGATCGGGAAGTGATAGAGGCTTTCCGCAGTGAGGGGCGGTTGGGGATTTGGGCGCCGGCGGTCTTTGGCGAGGGGGCAGTGGACCACGGCGCTTGTTTGCAGGTCTTGCACGAAAGCGGCTACGAAGGCTATTTGACGATGAAAAGCGTCGGCGGGGATTTTCACCGCTCGTTAGAGGGTGTGCGGGCGCTGGTCGAGGCTGCGAGCATCGTTTGAATCGGCACCGCGAAAGAAACTTAAATTCCGCCATGGGCGATTGGCGGCTATAACCGAATGGGGAGGAGAGAAGGTTCAATGGCTGAAGCGAAGACGTGGGTATTGACGGACCAGGCGACGCGAGTCTGGATGGACAGTATCGAAATCGGACCCGGTGATTTGGGGCTCGCCGACGAAGGCTGGTCGATTCGCAAGACGACCCTGCGCGGCGGTCCGAGCGATGGGGTGGATATTATCGAGGTGGATAATGGCGCGCTGTCTTTTTCGGTATTGCCGACGCGCGGGATGGGCATATGGAAGGGGGCCTATAAAGGCCTGGATTTGGCCTGGAACTCCCCGGTCAAAGGGCCGGTGCATCCGAGTCTGATTGACCTGCAGGATCGAGGGGGGTTGGGTTGGCTCGCCGGTTTTGACGAAGTCGTCGTCCGTTGTGGGCTCGATTCTATGGGCGCGCCGGGAACAGATGTGGTGCCGAACAATATGGGCGTGCCGAGTGAGGTGGCGCTGACCTTGCACGGCAAGATCGCCAATACGCCGGCCAGTCGGGTCGAGATACAGGTTATACCCGGCGATCCGACGGAATTGGTGGTGATCGGCGAGGTGCACGAGGCCGGGTTGTTTTGCCCGCAGTATCGGCTGCTGGCGCGCGCCTCGACCAAGGTGGGCTCAAATTCATTGCTGATCGAAGACGAAGTGCGCAACGAGAAAGCTATCGATGCCGAGATGGAGTTGCTCTATCACTGCAACTTCGGCGCGCCCTTCTTGGAGGAAGGCACGCGCTTGGAAGTGGCGGCTCGGGAAGTCGCGCCGCGCGATGCGCGGGCGGCGGAAGGTCTGCAGGCCTATGAAACCTATGCCGGTCCGACGGCTGGTTATGTGGAGCAGGCCTATTGGTACGACCTGTTGGCCGGGGAGGACGGGAAGACCTTGGCGATGTTGCGCAATGCCGCGGCCGACAAAGGGGTGGTCTTGCGTTTCGACAAGGGTGAATTGCCCGCCTTTACGCAATGGAAGAACACGGCTTCTATCGCAGACGGTTATGTCACCGGCCTAGAGCCGGCTACCGACTATCCCAATAGCAAGGCCTTTGAACGTCAGCAGGGGCGGTTGATGAAGATCGGTCCAGGTGAGACGCGGCGCGCGACCTTGGCGATCGAAGTTCTCGACAGTGCCGCCTCCGTGGCCGCGACACAAGGAGAGATCGCGAGTTTGCAGCAGACGGCGGAGCGGCAGGTGCATTCGGCACCGATCAGTAAATACTCCGATCTGTAGCAGCTATTTGTGGTGCGTACCGTAGGGTAAATGCCCGACAGGCGTCGTGCCTTCGCCGGGGGTATTGTCGGCGAAGGTCTATTTAATAGGCTCGATTGGCCTATTTTCGAGAAGTCAGTCCTTCTCGCCCGGGCTTGGCTTGTACGCTGCTCCAGGGTATAGTTTTTGCTATTTCTTGAGTAATAGGCAGGCCATAGACTGCATAACCAGGCTCTTGTAGCGTATGGCGATGAGTGTTTGCGGCCTATGCATTAATAAAACGTCGATTGCCGCACCTCCACTTGTAGGTGAGCGCCGTTATGTCTGATAAAGTCGAAATGATCCGAGTCAATTCCTCCTTCCTCGGCTCGGCTGGGATTGATCTTATCGTCCTCTTCGTGCCCGGTGATTTGCTCGAAGGTGCCACCCGACTAACAGTGTTGGCTGTATTCATCGGCCTGGAGCTGGAAGACATAGGCCCATTCAGAACCTAATTCGGCGAGTACGGCGAGACGGTGTTGTAATGCTTCTGGTTTGTCGGGGGATAGGGCGGAGTAAGACTGCATATTATCGTCTTTCAGCGCAATGGGGATATGCCGCATTGCGCTGAGTTGCAGGAAGCGTTTCAACCAGATATCATCCAGGTGCGATGGTATCGCTCCGGCGGAGGTATTGCTCGCACCTGATCGATGCGCGGGCAACTGCAGGAGCGCGCGCATCTGGGGCACGGCGATAAGACAAGACCGGGCTGGCCTGGGGAAGTTGGTCGCCGACATTGGGACCGGCTATTGGAATGCCCTCGAAATTGGGGGCGAAGTCATCGAGGTCGATACGACGGAGAATGCCGCTATGGATCTCGGTGCGACTTGCGGGCGGATAAGAGCCGTCCTTTGACCGAAAGGAAAGTTATGACGCTGCCCAGGCTGGGGGGGCATCTGATCGTTTTTGGGCCGAAGTACACGATGGAAAATGACGCGGAGTTTGTTCTCGACCAGGTCAAAGAGGCGGGATATAACGCGATTGAAGGCGGGGGCACCGGCGACGCGGACCTGTTTAAACGCCAGCTCGACGAGCGCGGCCTGGTCTGTGCTGGCGTGCACACGTCGATCAGCCGCAAACCCGATGTGAATGAACTGATCGCGCAGCTGCAGACTTTGGAGTGTCGGCACCTGTGCAATTCGGGCATACTCGGCGGCCCCGAGCGCACGGTTGAGACCTGGCGTGAGAGCATCGCCTATCTCAATGAAATTGGGCGCCGGTTGCGCGACGCCGGGGTGGCGTTCCACTACCATAACCACGATTACGAGTTCGATGATTTGGGTGGGGGCACAACGGCGATGGACCTGCTATTGGGCGAATTGGATTTCGCCGCCGTGGATCTCTGTGTCGATGTGGGTTGGGTGCACGTGGCGGGCCGGGATCCGGCGGCCTTTCTCGCCGAGCACCGCGAACAGGTCGGTTATTTGCATCTCAAGGATTACGAGCGCACACCGGGCAAGGCGGGTCGCGAAGGGCTCACCTGGCGGGAACTCGGCAATGGCACAGTCGATTGGGACGCGGTGATGGACATAATGCCGCGGCTTGAACGTGTCGAGTGGGCGTTGGTCGAGCAGGACCGCACCGATCGCGAGCCCGGCGAGAGTTTGCGCATCAGCCGCACTTTTTTGCAGGCGCGTTTCAACTATTAGGCCGGCGCGGGAAAATTTCACCGGCCGTTTATTTCGGGCGTGTCTGAAAAATATATCTTGTCGCCGTGGCCGCTTTAGGCTCTGAGCGATTTTTCAGATACGCGCTAACAGACCATAAGGAAAGGACCAGCAGATGATTATCGACCAGTTGGAAAATGCCAGCCAGTATTACGGCCTTGGCCCGAGGATACAGGCGGCGTTCCGCTATTTGCAGGACACGGACTTGCAGAATGCCGCGGTGGACCGCTACGCCATCGACGGTGACCAGGTCTACGCCATGGTGCAGGAGTACGACTCCAAGCCCAAGGCGGAAGGTTTTTGGGAATCGCACCGCAAGTATCTAGACGTGCAATACGTGGCTTCCGGCGTCGAGCATATGGGCTATGCGCCGACGAGTAATCTGGCGGCGGGAGCTTATCAGGAGGAAAACGACTTTATCAAGCTGGAGGGCGACGGCGAGTTCTTTCTTTTGCGCGAGGGTTTTTTCTGCATATTGGCCCCGCAGGACGCGCACATGCCGGGCATGGCCGTTGATCAGCCGCAGCCAGTGAAGAAGGTTGTGGTCAAGGTTTTGCTTTAAAGATCGCACGCAGCAAGGCGTAAAGCGCGGTATATGGGCGAAGATTCAGTGAGCGCGGGGAAACGCCAGGTGTTGTGCCAGGCGGCGATACTCTTCGTGGTGCTCGTGGTCCGCTGGCCTTTTCCCGAGCAAGACCCGAAAGACGCCCGGTCCCACTATGGCTTGGGCGTGTGCCGGTTGCATTTGCAGCAGTACGAAGCCGGTGTCGAGGCATTGGAACGGGTCCGGGTATTGGCGTCTGCCGCGGTCGAGACCCTGGTTAACCTCGGTAGCGCCTATGGGCAGTTACGGCAGATTGACCGGCAATAAGATCGGTTCAAAGAGGCGTTGAGTCTTGCGTCCGAGCATCCGCAAGCAGAAATGATGCGTCAGGCGCAGGCATTGCCTTAGACGCGTTTTCACCCCATATAGTTGATCTCCCTCTCGCACTGATGTAGATTGGATATAGTGCTCCAGAAGGGAGCCGCCAGTCCGCGGGAAAGGCCGAGCCGACCTTCACTTTGCTAATTTAGATAGCGATTTCTTTGCGCCCGAATAGAGAGCGGACCCCGGGCGCGTTAGTGAGAGGAGTTGTCCTATGACCAGGACACTACCCCCCAATCCCAGCCTTGAACAGTTCAAGAAGCAGGCCAAAGACCTGCGTAAAGGGCATCAGTCCGTGTCGACTGAAGCTGCTGAGCGGATCAAGGTGTATCTTCCCAGACTTTCTGCCGCTTCTGTAGATGAAATTTTACAGGGAGATTTCTCGTTGCAGGAAGCGCAACACGTCATCGCTTGCGAATACGGCTGCAAACATTGGCAAATGCTGTGCAACGTGGTTGCGGCAGATCTGAATGTATTGGCCGGTCTGCGCGATACGCATATACAGGAGCTGTTGCGACAAATAGATCAGGAAGACTGTACTCGCGCCTTCAACGGTGCCGGGTCGATTGTTCGTTGGCGTCTGATGGGCAATATGTCGCAGCGCGTACGGACCATTATTACCGAGGAGATCGAGGCCAAGCCCAACCTGCCCGCAGAAGAGCGCGTCCCTGCGCGGCACAAGATTCTGGCCAAGGCCCTAGAGATGGCTGCTGCGGGACAGATCGAATGGGTAGGCGGAGTGGATATAACTGCATTTGCAGCGGATGTTGCTTTGTTTGAAGAGGCGATCGAGCGGGTCGATTTCGACCTGTTGGCCGGTCTGGACGATCGCGGCGCGCAGACGCTGTTGCGCATGGTGGACCAGAAGGACCTGGTCACCGCGCTCAAGGGCGCGGCCGAACCGGTCCGCGAGCGTTTTTTGCGCAATATGTCGGCGCGGGTGCGCGGTTTTATCGAGTCGGAGATCGAGCTGTCGCAGGCCGACTCGAATTATAGCAAGTCGGTGCGACGGCGAATACTGATACAGACTGGAGGTCTTGCGGCTCGGGGGTTATTGCAGTGGCCCACGGGCAATGCTTCAATGCCGGAGGCGCAAGGGGCGCAATATGCGGTGCCGGAAGATGTGACGGAACTTATCGCTCGGTCGCTGGACCAACTCACGGCCAACGACATGGCCGACTTGTGGCTCGGCATTGCCCATCAGGCGCGCAAAGAAGGGATTTTGTCGTTGCAGCCAATCGAGCAGCAGGCAGTTGATCCTTTTTTACGCGAGGCGCTGCAGTTGATCGTCGACGGCACTGAGCCGGATCTCTTGCGCGATATGCTGCAAACGCGCCTGGTGCGGGCGATTTTGCCACAGCAGGAGACGCGCTGTTGGATGATCATCGAAGCGATGATGGCGATTCAGTCGGGGGACAATCCGGGTGTAATCCGCCATAAGATGGCGACGTTTTATCTGGCGAGCTCGGATGCGATGCAGGATAATGATCGATCTGTTGAGCCGACGACGGACGAACTCGCGGCGCAGTTGCAACAGACGCCTGTGGGAAAAATGAATTTTGACCAGGTTGCTGATTTGCTGACGGACCTGGGCCTGTTGGCACGCAATGAGCATATCGCCGGGTTTAAGGGATTGCCAGCGGCACTCGAGGATAAGCGCGATATGTCTTCTGAAGTGTTGCGGCGCGGCTTGGAATTGTTGCTCGCCGGCGCTGAACCGAACGAGGTGATGAACGTGTTGGAATCTATGGTCGCGACGCGACTCGGCGGGTTGGAAAAAGCG
>DQLG01000322.1 GCA_015660315.1 Candidatus Latescibacterota bacterium | reverse complement strand
CGGTGAGGCAATGGGCTTTGGCGGGGGTGACGGGTAGGGGGTTGCTCATTGCCGGGATTCCGTCGAGCGGTACGCCGCCTGAGCGCAAATGCCGGGGGAGTTCGTTGAGGCGGTCGTAAATATCGGCGTAGAGCGGCACGGCGAAGAAGGCGAGGGCGAGTAGAATAGACATCGCGTATTTCCTTTGCAGAATAGGTCTATGGTATCACGTATAGATAGTCAGACCTATCGCGATTTGTCGTGAAATATTCCCTTCTATTTTATAATACTCATGAAAAGTCTTTGGTCGGTTGTGAACTGACGATCTCCCCCTCGTAGAGCGCCGCGTCTGCTTCTACTAGTTTGCCGTCGCCGCGCAGGATCTGATTCGGCGTACGGCATTCGACGTGGGCGGGAAAACGCTCGGCGAGTTCGGCGACCTGCTCTTTGCGCCGGACCTCTACCTCGGCGAAGCTAAAGCCCTTAAGCACGGCGTCTTTCAGATCGGCCAGATCCCGCGCGACATCATCTTGTGCCTTATCCGCCAGATTGACCTGCTCGTCCGGGTCCTCCTGCAGATCAAAGGCCAGGTCATCGCAATCGCGGAAGGCTACATATTTATAACGCGCGTCGCGGATCATGCGAAACTCGGTGCCTGCACCCCAGCGCGGGACAACTGATTCGGTGATAACGCCGGGGCGGTTTTCTAATGCTGGGCAAGAATATCCACGCGCTGCAGGGCTGAGATCTACGCCGTCGAGTCCGTCGGCCAAGGGGGTGCCGGACAGACCGCAGAGGGTCGGGTAGATATCGGCGAGGCTGGCGGGGGTGATAATTTCGCTGGCCGCTATTTCGCCGCGGCGGTGTTCGGGCGTCGAGATGATCAGCGGCACTCTAGTCGAAGCCTCGTGCCAGGTGTTTTTCCAGAATAGACCATGCTCACCGCACAGCTCGCCGTGGTCGGAAGTGTAGATGATCACGGTGTTTTCGAGCGCCCCGTCGCGTTGTAATTGCGCGAGGAAATCGCCGAGGATCTCGTCGAGGAAATCGACGCAGGCGAAGTAGGCCGCGCGCGCCTTCATCATTTCGGCTTCGTCGATTTCTGCGGTGCGGAAACCTTTGATCGCGCCGAGGGTCATTGGATGCTCGGCGCTGTCGCCCCCACGCCGTACACGAGGCGATGTGACACCATCGGGCAAATAGCGGTCGAGGTGGCGGCTAGGTGCGGTCAGCGGAAAATGCGGACGGCTAAAAGAAGCGTAGAGCAGCCAGGGCTGGTCTGGGTTTTGGTGGCGTAGCTGGCGCAGCCAGGCAGTGGATTCGCGGGCGACGATCTGTTCTTGCAGCATCGACTCTGGTATTTGGCTCAGGCCGGCGTCTTGCGTGCGCGAGCGCATATCCATGCCGGGGCGAGGGCCCTCCTCCTCGTAGAGGTCGAGTGGGTCAAATTGGTGCGCGCAGGGACCGCCGAAGTCGCCGTAGGGTCGGTGCTGAAAACCGGCGAGTTGCCGCGAGCCGCCCAGGTGTAATTTGCCGACATTGCAAGTGGCATAGCCGTGCTCGCCGAGGTGGGTGGCGAAGGTCGGGTTTTCGGGGGGTAGGATCGAATTGTTGTTCCAGGCGCCGGCGCGGTGCGCGTGTCGGCCCGAGAGCATTGCGATACGGCTCGGGCTGCATAGCGGCATCTGGCAATAGGCCGACTCGAAATGCGCGCCCTCGGCGATCAGGCCGTCGAGCGTGGGGGTGTGGCAGGGCTCGCCGCCTTTTTCGCGTAGGCGAGCGGACAAAAAGCGGTAGGAGTGCTCGTCGGATTGCAGCAAGAGGATATTGGGACGGGGCATAAATCGGGCCTCACTGGTCAGAATGCAGATTTGCGTCCATTTTGAAGATGGTATGGATAGAATCGATGTTTAGTTGCAGGCTAATGTAGGGATTGGCCATAGATGCCCCAAATCCGAGGACTTAGCATGACAGTTATCGCCTAGATGAGAAAAATAGCTCAATACATTTTTAGTATCGGTCTGACCTTGCTCTTCGGTTATCTGGCGTTGGCCGGCGTCGAATCTTCTGCGCTGTGGCAGGCCGTACAAGAGGTCGCCGCGCAGAGCGTCGGTTTTATCGTGGCGATTACGCTGGTGCGGATCGGGTTGCGCACTTGGCGGTGGCAGATGATGATGCGCAGTTTTGCCGGCCATATCGGCTATGTGGTGACGTACCTGGCGGTGGCGATATGTTATGCGGCCAATGTCGTAGTACCTCGATCCGGGGATATCTTGCGGGCGGTCCTGCTCGGCTGGTCAGACCGCGCGGCGGTCGGGCCGCTGTTGGGGTCGGTCGCTGCCGAACGGGTTTTTGACGTACTGCTATTGGCATTGCTGGCCGGATCCGTCTTTACCTTGCTCGCCCCACAGCATATGTCGGTCTATCCGCAATTGGCGTGGTCGATACCGCTGGTGATCGTCGCGGGGGCCCTGCTCTTGCTGTTGATGTCGCTATTTGCCGCCGGGCGTTTTGCTCTGGTTGTGCGCCTCGTTGGGCGGATCTCCCCACGACTCGGCGCGCTAGTCGAGCCACATATCGCGGCCGTCGCGCAGGGGATGGATTCGCTGCGCCGGCCGCGGCAATACGCCGCGATCGCCGGGGTCTCGTTGCTGTTGCACTTGAGCTATGCGGGGCTGATCTATGTGGGCTATTGGGGGATGGGGCTGACGGTCGCATATGACTTGGGTGTCGAGGCCGCTTTGTTGACGATGGTGGTCTCGGCGGTATCTTTTTTTGTGCCGACGCCAGCCGGCATTGGGCCTTTCCACTTCTTCTTCAAAGAAGCGCTCACCACTTTTTATGCTGTGCCGCCGACCGAGGCGTTGGCTTGCGCGACGGTAGTCCACGCAACGTATAACTTAACGTATCTAGTGGCGGGTGGACTGGCCGCCCTTGCGGTGCAGGGGCGGCGCTGGTGGCAGGATCGAAACACTGCTTAAAGGCACCATAACGGGTTTTGCGATGCTTTGCGCAGGGCCAATTCCCTATTTTTATCGCGGGCGGCCCTTGAAATGGCGCCGTCTAAGATAATTATTCGCCCCCTGCAGAGTTCGCTTCGCAAAGACTTCGCTTTAGTTATGGGTAAGACCCTGTTATTTATAGCGATAGGTCGCAAAATATTTATGGAAGTCAGCGTATAAATCAATAAATACCAACATCAATATTTATTGATTTGTAAAATACAACACAAGGCCATGCGAAAATGAATTTGGTTTTCGCGTCGCTTGCCTACACTTTTATATATTCCAATATAAGAGCATTGAGTTCGGTGCAATCTAGGAGCTTGAGTCTATGATCCTACAAATATTGTTATCGCTGTCGATTACCGGTGTCCTATCGGCCCAGACGCTCGCATTGCATCAGACTGGTTTGAGCGAGTCTGGCGAGATTGAAATTTCCGTCGTTGCTCAACTCGATGGCGCCATGGCGAGTGGTATCAGTTTTTATGTTGCGTTGCCCGAAGGGGGCTTTGAGGTGCTCGGGGTTGATCGGCCTTATGTGCAAGGGCCGCTATTGGCCCCCGCGGTAGAATTTATCAATAAGGCCATGGACTTGGCAGAATCGATCGGCGCACCCGAGGGCATGGTGATATTGCCCTATGCCGCTGTGCGCGGGGCGGGGGCCGATCGCGGCCGGACTGGCAAGGGGGTGGTTGCCCGTTTTTCGTTGCGCCCGCTGGCCCTGGGGCCCCAATGGGTGCGCTTGATCAGTACGCCGATTTACGAGAGTAAAATAGTCTTGCATGATGGGGTTGGAGAACAGGTTTTCCAGCATTTAGTCGATATCGAGTTGGGCGGGGGCGGGGCGGAACGAGAAAAGCGGGCCGGTGACGGTCGTCGTGGTTGGGCCGAGGTTAAGGCCGGGTTGTTAACTCCTGTGGCCCGATAGGGCATGGGGCTGATGCGATTTTTTTTAACGGGAGATAGATAGATGGGGACGGAAGTGAATCGTAACCGGCCTGACTGGGACGAGTATTATATGCGTATCGCGATGGCGGTCCGTGCGCGCGCCAACTGCACGGGCAATCGCGTTGGGGCGATCTTGGTGCAGAACGACCGCATAATTTCGACCGGTTATAACGGCACTCCGCACAATATGGTTAATTGTCTCGACGGGGGCTGCGATCGCTGCGCACACCGAGAAAAATACGCGTCGGGCAAGGATTATGACTTGTGCATCTGCGTGCATGCCGAGCAAAACGCGCTTTTGGCTGCGGCCCGATTCGGCATCGCGACGGAAGGGGCCGTTATGTATTCGACGATGCGCCCCTGCTTTGGCTGTACCAAGGAGATCCTCCAGGCCAGTATACGCGGGGTGTATTATCTGCACGATTGGGTCTATCCTGATATAGAGCGGCAAGCCGGATACGAAGATTTGCAGTCCTTTGTGCTGGGCGGGATTAATTCCGTTGCTTTGACGGATCCGGATGCGGCATGGGCGGTCTCGGCCTTGCGTCAGGACGGTTGATGCAGGTAGTCGATTGTCAAAAACTCGAAGAACGGGTGCTCAATGTTTGGCCGGGGATATAGCAGGTCCTATACGATGGCTGGCTTTTGCGTTTTGCGGAAGGGTAGACCAGCAGGGCCCATTCAGTTTTAATATCTATGGCCAAATTCTTGGTCTATAGCCATACAGATCGAAGAGAAAGACCTTTATGCGCCGAGTCCTTGTTGTCAGTCTATGCCTTTTCGCGGTGGGAGCAGTTGGCGGGGAACCGATCGCGGTTCTGATGGTGGCCAGTAAACCACAACTCGATGGGGTCTTAGTTGAGTGGGGGGCTTCAGAGCGGATCGCGGTTGTCGCCGGTGGCGATCGGGTCGGTGTCCGCGGGGTGTTCACCAGCGACGAGGATCACGAGGCCGATATCTATCTGATGTGGGACGCCGATTATATCTATGTCGCGGTCGCCGTCGTCGATGATATCATTGACGTTGGCCGGGTCGACCCCGGTAAGAACGAGTGGAAGGGGCCTTCGGGCCAGCGCAAGGACAGGATGTTTTATTACGATCACCTGAAGATCTTCCTGCGTGGGCCAGAGCGACCGTTAGGGCATAATCTTTGGCTGAGCCCGGCCGAAGGCACACCCTATTTCTGGGGGGGCAGTCAGCGCGGCAAGACCTCGGAGTGGGTGCCGGTTGAGGTGGGTGGGGCGATGCGGGACCACCTCTACACCTATGAAGTGGCTATTCCCTGGGCCTGGTTGGATTTTTATCCGCAACCCGATATGATACTCGATGCGCTTTTTCTGCTGCCCGATTCGGATCTGCCCGGACAGGAGATCCGCAAAAAAGTGAAAGAGGCCAACAAATGGATCTGGTGGCAGGGCAAAGTGCAGCTCAAAGGGCGGCCGCCCGGTTTGAAGGAGCGGCCAAAGGCACTGGTGGTTGAAGAGGAGATCGCGAAGATGTCCCGCGAGATTATTGTACCAAAAGTAAAAGTCGCACCGGTGGTACTCGAAGCTGTAGCCAAACAAGAGGTGCCCGCCACGGCTGATCAGGCCAGTGTTGCGGCAGGTGCCTCTGCTGCGGTTGCCATGGACGAGTCTGCAGAGTCATCGGTTGCAGTGGAGGTGCCGGGGGCGGGGAACGCGCAATCTTCATCGATATCTACAATTACTTCACAGTTGAACCGCCGTCTCCTTGCCAGGGAGGCCGAGGCGACCGCAGCGCCGGCTTGGGTCCAGGCGCTCAATAACGACCGGAATATCTCCAGTCCCCAGGTCGATTCGCTCTACTATCGCTTGATCTTTACGCTCAAGCGGTTGACGGCCGAGAATGTCAACAGCCGCACCGACGGTTTGGTGATGGATATCGCCGAATACGCCGGTGTTTGGCGAGCGCAGGCGCAGGGTTTCTTGCAAGCGTTACTTACTGACGCGATTGCAGATCTTGCCAACGAGGAGGGGCGATTGCGGCCTCAGGTTGCGGCGGCGGCGACAGCGGCTGGTGTGGACGGCGACAAGGCCCTGCGAATGGTGCAGGCCCTCTGCCGCCAGATGTTGGAAGTTTATGCTGATGGGAAGGTCTCGTTGTCGGAAACGTTGCTCGACAAGGCTCGGCGGCGGGCGAAATTATCCGAAGATGAGGCGCGTGCCCTGCTTGTGGAACTAGCGCGCGAAAGGTAACACGGCCTATGGGCACTTACGAGAAAAACACCGTGGCTGACCAGCAGGTGGATGGCGCTGATGGGGCCATGCTTTGTACCCGTATTGAGGTCGAGGATAATGGCGCGGGAATGGATGGATGGAGGTGTGAGCAGATCTTCAATCCCTTTCTTCGGACCAAGCCCTTCGATCAGGAGATCGGTCTGGGTTTGTCGACAGTATATGGCATCGTGCACAGCATCGCGGTCGGATCGAATGCGAGAAAGGCGTCGCAAGGACCTTTGCGGCGTACTTGCTATTAGATCAAGAAGCTGTCGTCTTAGCGACTGCGGGCGAGAGCCTAAGGTAGTCAAAGGGTGGCGGGAAGATCCTGATCGTTGATGACGAAGTGGTGGTGCGGGAGTCGACGTACAAATTACTCGAGCGCAATGGCTACCGGGTCTTTGTAATCGAAGGGGTGGACGCCGCGGAATTGGCGACTCGCGAGCAAGTGAATCTCGTCTTGCTCGCTTTGTCGATGCCCGTGATATCCGCCCCGAAGTCCTCGCTGCGCTACGCCGTGCGAAGGTGGATGCCCCGGTTATTCTCTTTACGGGTTATCTGACCAATGTCGACGAATATGAAGGTGTTGCAAGCGTCTTGTAAAAACCCTTTATGGTAGACGAATTGCTCAATCAGATTCACCAAGTATTGAACCCATAATACTCAGTATCGGTATAATATGCCCGTATTTTCGCTCGATTATTTGCGCCGGGTCGGCGCAGCAGTATTTACCGCCGCTGGCGCTATGCCGGCGGCGGCCGATGTGGTGGCTGGCCTCTTAGCCGACGCCAATGCCGTTGGCCACGATTCGCATGGCGTCATTCGCATCCCACAATATGTCGCGACGATCGAAAAAGGCGATATCGACCCCGGAGCGTCGGTTGCCGTCACGCGCGAGACGGCGGTCTCTGCCGTCTTGGACGGCCAATGGGGCTTTGGCCAGGTCGTGATGAATCACGCCGTCGAATGGGCGCTTGAACGGGCCGGTCGTTATGGGGTCGCCGCGGTGACGGTCAAGAACGCGAATCACATCGGTCGCTTGGGCAGTTATATGCAACGAGTCGCCGAAGCGGAGATGATCGGCTTGCTCTGCACCAACTCGCATGGTGGCGGTTCGATTGTGGCGCCCTGGGGAGGTAAGGCTGGGCGCTTGGGCACCAACCCACTGGCGGCGGGTTTCCCGGGTGCGGAGGGCGGGTCGCTAGTGTTGGATATGACGACTAGCGTTGTGGCGGAGGGCAAGGTGCGGATCAAGCGCAATCGCGGTGAGCCGGCGCCTGCCGGGTGGATTGTCGATGCTGAGGGGGCTGCTTCGACGGACCCTGAGGATTTTTACGGTGACCCGCGCGGGAGCCTATTGCCTTTCGGCGGTTCAATGGGGCATAAGGGCTACGGTTTAGGTGTGGTCGTCGAGCTTTTAGGTGGGGCGTTGAGCGGGGCGGGTTGCGCGCGGGGTAAAAACGTGCGCAATGGCAATGGCAATTTTTTGTTGGTAGTCGATATTGCGCGCTTTCAACCCCTGGCAGAGTACAAAAGCCAGATCAAAGCGTATGTCGAATATTTGAAAGCGACGCCCAAGGCCGATGGCTTTGCCGATATCCTGTTGCCTGGTGAACTGGAGGAACGCGAGCGCGACCGCCGTCGGGACGGCGTTTTTGTCGAAGACGAGACCTGGGCGCAGGTCCTTGAATGCGGAGGGCGGGTGGGCGCGGAATTGCCGGAGTTGGGAGCTTGAGCGAAAGAGTGACGGCGCTGCTGGCGGAGGGGGTCGAACAAAGGCACCACTTAGGCGCGCAAATCTGCGTTATCCGCGATGGACGGGAGATCTTACATACGGCCTTGGGGGAAGCCCGGCCGGGCGTGGCCATGACGACCGAGCACTTGGTACACTGGTTTTCGGCCGGCAAACCCATTGCCGCCGTGGCGTTGGCACAGTTGTGGGAACGTGGTTTGTGTGCTTTGGACGATCCAGTCGCCTTGTATATTCCCGAATTTGCGCAACACGGCAAGCAGGCTATTACCCTGCGCCATGTACTGACGCATACCGGAGGGTTCCGCTCGCGGGTGGACCTCGATTGGAGCGATGAGCCCTGGCAAGAAAATATCGCCCGGGTATGCGCCGCGAAACCGGAGCGGGCCTGGTTGCCGGGGGGCAAGGCGGGTTATCACATAGCCTCGGGCTGGTATGTGTTGGGCGAAGTGATTCGCCGGATTGACGGCAGGCCTTTTGATCAGTACGCACGCGAAGAGATCGCGGTTCCATTGGGTATGGACGATACGTGGTTCACGCTCTCTCAGGATCGTTTTCGTGCCTATGGGGATCGCTTGGCGCCGATGTTTGATACGGAGGGCGCAAAATCCGCTATGTTGGAATTTTGGTGCGGGGAGTCGGGGGCCAGCAGATTATTGCCGGGCGCGAGTAGCCGAGGACCCATACGGGACTTGGCCCGGTTCTACTCGATGTTATTGGACGGCGGCCAAGTGGCCGGTCGGCGCTTGCTCCTGCCGCAAACGGTCGAGGCCCTCGTCGCCCGCCATCGGACGGGTCTTTACGACCACACCTTCGGCCATCTCGTCGATTGGGGGTTGGGTTTTATCGTCAATTCTGGCGCTTATGGCTTGGAAACCGTACCCTACGGATATGGTCGCCATGCTTCGGCACGGACCTTTGGCCACGGCGGGCACCAATCATCGACCGCCTTTGCCGACCCGGAGTTTGCGTTGATTGTAGCCTTGGCGGTTAATGGCATGCCTGGCCGAGCGGTTCACCATCGGCGTTTTCTAGATTTGCTTTCAGTGTTGTATGAGGATTTGGGCCTCGCTGAAGTATGAGCAGGAGCCCAGCTTTCTATTTTGGCGATGTACGCCCTTTGGCTATACTTGCTAAACGAGCGCCGTAGGCCCTGTCTGGCGCGGCGCTTTCCCGTTTTCTCTTTATGTGAAAGGATGCTGTATGAAAGCGTCTGATATCTTCGTTAAAGCCCTTGAACACGAAGGTGTCGAGTTTATCTTCGGCATCCCAGGTGAAGAGAATCTGGACCTACTCGAATCGCTGCGCACTTCTAAGCAGATCAAGCTGATCCTTAACCGCCACGAACAGGCGGCGGGTTTTATGGCCGCGACTTATGGTCGTCTCACCGGCAAGACTGGTGTTTGCATGGCGACATTGGGGCCGGGTGCTACCAACTTTGTCACCGCGGCGGCCTATGCGCAACTCGGGGCGATGCCGATGATGATGCTTACTGGTCAGAAACCGATTAAGTCGAGCAAGCAGGGGCAATTTCAGATCGTCGATATCGTCGAAATGATGAAGCCCCTGACGAAGTATACGCAACAGATCGTTAGCGGCGATAATGTCTCCTCCAAGGTCCGCGAGGCCTTCCGCCTGGCAGAAGAGGAGCGGCCCGGTGCCGTGCATTTGGAACTGCCCGAGGATATCGCCCGCGAAGATACGGAGTTACAGCTTTTCCCCAAGAATAGAGTGCGCCGGCCGGTGCCTGAGGAAAAAGCCATTGCCCAGGCTGCACAGATGATTGAGAAGGCTGAAAGACCGCTGCTGCTTATCGGTGCGGCGGCCAACCGCAAGCGCACCTCCAAAATGCTGTTCAACTTTATTCGCGATACGGGCATTCCCTTCTTTACTACCCAGATGGGTAAGGGGGTCGTCGACGAACGACATCCACTTTTTTTGGGCAATGCCGCCCTATCGGCAAAAGATCCGCTGCACTGCGCCGTAGGCCGTGCTGACTTGATCATCAATGTTGGTCACGATGTCGTTGAAAAACCGCCCTTCTTTATGGTCGGTGACGAGTTGCAGGTCATTCATATCAACTTCTCGTCCGCCTCAGTTGACCCCGTTTATTATCCGCAGTTGGAGATCATCGGTGATATCGGCAATAGCATTTGGCAGTTGTTGTTGCGCATTGACAAGCAACCGAACTGGGACTTCAGCTATTATATGAAGGTTAAGGAGTGGATCGACGAAATTCGCGATACCGGTATTGATGAACCTAGCTTTCCGGTCGTGCCACAGCGCCTGGTCGCCGATGTGCGTCGGACGATGCCGGATGACGGCATTATCTGTCTAGATAACGGGGTCTATAAAATTTGGTTCGCACTTAATTATCGCGCGCATGAACCAAACACCGTTTTATTGGACAATGCCTTGGCGACAATGGGGGCGGGTTTGCCCTCGGCGATGGCCGCGAAACTAGTTGCACCCGACAAAAAGGTCATGGCCATCTGCGGCGACGGTGGTTTTATGATGAACTCGCAGGAGTTGGAAACGGCGGTGCGGCTGGGCATGGATCTGGTGGTTTTGGTGCTTAGGGATGACGGTTATGGGATGATCAAGTGGAAGCAGGCCGATATGGGTTTTGACAATTGGGGCTTAGACTATGGCAACCCCGACTTCGTCAAATACGCCGAAAGCTACGGCGCCCATGGGCATCGCATTGGCTCGACCGAAGAGTTGCTTGCGACACTCGAAAGCTGCCTCAACGCCAAGGGAGTACATTTAGTAGAATGCCCGGTCGACTACTCGGGCAATGCGGACCTCTTGATCAAGGAGTTGGTCTGTCCGGCATGAGCGGTCGCCGGGCAGTAGTTGTCGGGGGAGATGCTGCTGGCATGAGCGCGGCGAGCCAAATGCGGCGCGCCGATCCGAGGCTCGAAGTGCTGGTACTCGAAAAAGGCGACTACGCCTCCTACGGGGCTTGCGGGATGCCCTATTATATCGCCGGCGAAATCGCCAGCGCGCAAGACCTGCTCGCTCTGCGTCCGGAGGAATTCGCCGCACGCGGTATCGAGGTGCGTTGCGGGCACGAGGTCAAGGAAGTGCGTGCAGGGGCGCGGGTGATCGTTGGCGAAACGGCTGCCGGGCAGTCTTTTTCCGAACGCTTCGATTATCTAGTACTGGCGACCGGTGGCAAGGCGGTAGTGCCCGCTTTGCCTGGCGCGGATTTGGCCGGGGTGTATACGCTGCGCAATTTGAGCGACGGGATTGCATTGCGCGAAATGCTCGACCGCGGGCAAGTGCGGCGGGCGGTTATCGTCGGTGCTGGTTTTATCGGCCTCGAACTGGCCGAGGCTTTGGTCAAGCGCGGGGTGCAGGTGCAACTGCTTACCCGCACTGAGCGCGTACTCAACGGCTTCGAACCCCCTTTCGCACAGCCATTGTTCGACGAATTGTCACGGCATGGGGCCGAACTGATTGCCGGTGAGCAAGTCGAGGGCATTGAAGGTAGCAATGGCCAGGTCGCCGCGGTGGCGACGAATAAAGGTCGTTATGCCGCTGAGCTAGTGCTTTTGGCTACGGGGCTCGAACCCGGGGTTGAATTAGCGCGTTCGGCGGGTATCGCTCTAGGGCAGAGCGGGGCTATTGCCGTCAATGATCGCATGAAGACCGATGTGGTCGGCATCTGGGCTGCGGGCGATTGCATCGAAGTAAAACACGTGGTCACCGGCGAGCCGGTCTATGCTCCCTTGGCGCTGACGGCCAATCGCACCGGTCGCGTTGCTGGTGACAATGTCGGTGTGCAGAGCGCGGGAAAAACTTCCTCCCAGCGCTTTCGCGGCACGGCGGGAACCCTCATCGCCAAAGTGTTCGATTTTACGGCTGCGCAGACGGGGCTGACGTTGCTGGAAGCTGAGCGGGCCGGTTTTTCAGCCGCCGTCTTTACCCGCCAGAGTCGGACGCGAGCTAGTTATTATCCGGGGGCCGAGCCATTGTGGTCGCGGATTGTGGTCGACCGCACTACCCGGCGTTTGCTCGGGGCGCAGATTCTGTCGCGGGAAGGGGTGGCCGGGCGGATCGACGTCTTTGCCACCGCGCTATTTAATCGCATGAGCATCGACGAGATCTACGATCTCGACCTGGCCTACGCACCGCCCTACGGGCCGGTTTACGATCCAGTGATCGATATCTGTGGCCACGCGATGCTCAAACTATAGACGGGCAACCGATGTGGAGGATTTAATGTCTACGGCTATTCTGAACAAAATTTATATCTACCCAGAAAAAGACGCGCCCTGCAAAGAGTTGGAAGTCTGTGAAGCGCTTGCTGAAAGTGGTCTGACAGGTGATCGCCGGCGCTCCCGGCGGCGGTCGGTGACACTATTGTCGAGCGAGGTTTGGGCGGATACCATCGCGGGCCTGGGCATTGATCTGTCGCCGGTGACCCGGCGGGCGAATTTGCTGGTCAGTGGCGTGGATCTGCAAGCGGCGGTTGGCCGGCGTTTGCAGGTCGGCGAGGTGGTATTGAAGGTTTGGGGCGAGACCGAGCCATGCCAGAAGATGGATGATAAATTCCAGGGGTTGCAGCAGGCGCTCGCACCCGAAATGCGCGGCGGTGTTTGCGCGGAAGTAGAGCAGCAAGGCCGGTTCAGGGTCGGTGATGAGATTCTGTTGGTGGAGCCCGCCTAGTGGCTGTTGTCTCAGGCTTGGTCCATGTCGCGGGCAATGCGGCGCTCGATATGCTCGTGCGCGATGTGTCGGCACTCGATGTGCCCGCCGAAGATGCCTGGGGAGCCAATGTGCAATTGCTGCCGCGCCCAATCGAAGCCGCATTGGGCGGCTGCGGTGCGGCCCCGGCGTATGTGTTGGGACACTTGGGTCAACGGGTGGTGCTCAATAGCAATATCGGCGACGACGCGTGGGGACAGATGCTGACGGGCTGGCTGGCGGGAGCCGGGGTTGAGTGTGCGAAAAATATCGATGCGGCAACGGCGGCACATGTTATCGCGCTACAACCCGACGGCCGCCGGCGTTCCTTTTATTATGCGGGTTCAAGGGTGGATTGGAGTGGTTCGCTTGTAGGCGAGACCCCGGAATGGTTTTTAGCTTCGGGATACGGCAAAGTCCAGCTCGCCGATTTGCGGGAATTGCATCGGGTTTGCGGTGGGTTGCGTCAACGCGGTGCGCAAGTGTTCTTCGACTCGAGCCCCTGGTTCGCCGGTAGGGTGGAAGTGGCGGATATGCATGCACTATGGTCCCAGGTCGATTGCTTG
>DQLG01000686.1 GCA_015660315.1 Candidatus Latescibacterota bacterium | reverse complement strand
GAGTAGCAGATCCTAGCTCTGCTGCCCTGTGTCGAGATTTACGCGCACAGCTTTTTGATTGGTTTGACCCTAGTCAGAATCAATATAGAAAGACATCGTTACATGATCCGCACGCCGATGTGTAAGGCATTATATAATAGGCGGGCGGCGACTTGACCATATTCACAAATAAGAATAGAGTTAGCGGCGTCTTTAATTAACTTAAAAAAGAAAGCTGGAATAAATGAGCAAGAAAGCGATTCCCCCCATATTTCGCATGGCCCGCGAAGATGTTTGGGAATTTCCGAAGCCGGATATGAGCCTGGTGCCGGAATTGATCAAATATTCCGCCGCCACTGTCGCTGTCGTAGCAAGAAATATCGTCGGCACGCAGAGCACGTTTTTCGGCGGGGTTAGTCCGCTATTTCGCGGCAAGGGGCACGATATATTGGGACCGGCCGTCACGCTGCAATACGCACCGCAACGCCCCGACCTTATGCCCACGGGCGAGTATGCGAAGGTCGGAGACCAAAACCACCGCATCGCGGTGAATATTACCGAAGAGGGTTATGTGCTCGTGGTGCAGGCCGATGGCAATACGCGTAGCGGCGTGCTGGGCGGGAATATGCTATTGGCGTTGCAGCAGAATCGCAAAGCCGCCGGCCTTGTCGTGCACGGTGTGATCCGCGATTACGCCGAAGCGGCGACGCAGGATTTCCCAATTTGGACCCAAGACGCGAAGACCACGACCGATTACGACTCGCAGCACGATATCGCGCCCTTGGCGGTAAATGGGCGCATTTCGATCGCCGGCAATACCGTGATGCCGGGTGACTGGATTCGCGCCGATGACGATGGCGTATGTTTTTTTCCGGCGGACAAGATCGAAGAGGTGCTCGAAAATTGCAACAAGCACTGGTGGGAGCCTGCTGCCCGGCACTACCTGTCTGAGGGTGGGCACTTGGATGATTGTTATCCTTTGCCGGAGAGCCGTTATACGGAAGCGGCGGCTTGGCAACGCGCTAATGGTCATTATGTGCCGGATGATATTGGCTAGGAAGCGTTGTTAAAATGTGGGGGTGTTGTGGAGGTGGGCTGTGGGGATGAACGCGTTGGGTATTTTTAAACTCCTCCAGCCCGTCGCCCTTCCAGTCGCCTGCTCTCCCCGCCTTGCCCCGCCAGGCCCTTTGCCCCGCACCGCCCATTGAAAAATACCCGGCGCGGCCACTGACCCGCTGGCCCATACCTGGATAAGTGCGGTGGGTGATTTGAGAGATGTGCAAGAGGTGGGGTATGGGAAGGCTTCTAAGGCCGTAGTACTTATAGTCGACCCTATTTGCGTCTTGATCATTGCTAATAGGGTCGAATTACGCTAATTACGAATTTATTTTTGTTAGGCTGGATGAACACGGGGAGATTGGGATGGGCATACTGACTGAAGCGCATCGCGAGCATTTCGACGAGTGCGGTTATATGATTATTGAGGATGCGATACCGACCGATCTTTGCGATGCGGTAGTCGAGGCTATTTTTTCTTTTCTGGAGATGGACCCTGGAAAGCCTGATGATTGGTACCGTCCGCCGCATAAACCCGGCGCCGGTATGGTCGAGATGTATCAGCACCAGGCGATGTGGAATGTCTATCAGCACCCGGCGATTCATCAGATATACAGCGAGGTGTATGGGACTGAGCGCATTTGGGTGCATCCAGATCGGGTTAATATGAAACCGCCCCGGCACGACGATTATCCCGAGTGGGACCACAAGGGTATGTATCATTGGGATGCGGATACGTCGAAGTTGCCGGTGACGTTCGGTACGCAGGGAGTGTTGTATCTCACCGATACGGCTGATGACCAGGGCTCTTTCGTTTGTTGGCCGGGAGCACATAAGTCGCTGATCGACGAGAAAGAGCCTTGGGTGCCGCAGATCGATACCGAGCGTTTCGTGCAGGTGCCGGCTAAGGCGGGTTCGTTGCTGATATGGCATCGCGCGTTGCCGCACGGCAATGGCCGCAATACGTCTGACAAACCGCGCCTTGCGCAGTATATGAACTTTTACCCAGTGCCCGAGCCGATGGACGAGGCGCGTCGCGAAGAGCGCATAACGTTGTGGCGCGAGCGCAGGGCATTGGGCCGTGCCGCCTGGCCTGGGGATCCGCGCGGGTGGGAAGCTAAAAATTACGGACCGGCAGAGCTGACGGATATTGGGCGCAAGTTGCTCGGGCTCGACTTGTGGTGATAGGCCCTTCACCGCGACATAACTATGCTAAAGAAATCTCATGAACCCAACGGATCTGCCCGATCGCCTTTTTGCCGCCGACCCAGATATCCCCACCTCGACCTTTGTTGCTCCTGGCGCTCAGGTGTTGGGCGATGTGCGCTGTGGCGAAGAATCCTCTATCTGGTATAATGCAGTGGCCCGCGGCGATATCAATCATATTGCGATTGGTGCGCGCAGCAATATACAGGACGGCTGTATTTTACACGTTACCAATGACATGCCCTGTATCGTTGGCAATGACGTCACGGTAGGTCATGGTGTTAATTTACACGCCTGCACCGTTGAAGAGGGTTGTCTGATCGGCATCGGCGCGATCGTGCTCTCTGGGGCGCATATCGGGCGTGGCAGCATCGTCGGCGCGGGGGCTGTCGTGCGCGAGAATGAAATGATCGATGCTTTCAGTCTGGTGGTCGGTGTGCCTGCGCGTCTGAGTCGCGTTTTACCGGAGGATACTTATGATACGCATTGTAAATGGGCGCAGAAGTATATCGCGCTGGCCGAGGCTCACCGCCGGCGTTTGTAGGAGGATTGAGTCGGGGGCACTAGGTGCGTTGGGCAATCGTCTATAGCCTATGTTTATTGAGAGGCCTCGCTGTTGATTTCCTGCAACACCGCTTTAACTCCTGCGATATCGTATTCTTCGTCCAACGCCCCCAGGTTATCGCCTGCTCCGTCGCCTATGTCGAATAGGGTGCCACCGCGCTCGATGCTTGCGAAGGCGATTTATCGGCTGGTATCGCGCTCGATGCTCTTTCCATTTACCGCCCTGCACAATTCCTATCAATCGCAAACCGGTCTGCACAACATACTTTTGCGATGCGTCTATTAATTGCTGATCGCCGCTCCACTCGGCCGCGGTAAACACGGCTTCTCCGGCCGCCGCCGGGTCGGTCACGCCCTGATCCGTATAGAGCACGCTGAGCCGTCCGTCTGCATCTTGGCGCAGGACCGATTCTTTGGCCATCAAAACGACGAATTCGCGATCGCCTAGTTCCAATAGTGCTTGTGCGGCCACCCCCTGTTCCCACGAGGCGCGCTGCATCGAGAGCATGGCCCTTTTCATATTTTTGATCGTTTAATGCATTGCATATTCCCTTTATTGGCTGATCTATTGGTCTTGTGTATTTTTCGGTGGTTGCAAATCAGGCGGGTAGCAACCGATCGCGGTATATATTGTCTGAGCAAATCGTGCACATTCACTATGAACGACAATGGGAGCCATCCATGCCATCGCAAACCGTATATATTGGAACCTACACCGAAAAACTGCCTTTTGTTGACGGCAAAGCCGAGGGCATTTATGTCTACAGGCTCGACACCGATTCGGGTGAACTTACCCATCTCAGCACAGTTACTGGCCCTCGCAATCCCTCGTATCTCGCTATCGATTCGCAAAAACGGTTTATCTACGCCGAGCAGGAAACGGAAGTTGACGACGATCCACGGGTACATGCCTACGCCATTGCCGGCGACGAACTCCAGCCGCTCAACAGCCAACCAGCACACGGCGGTTTGCCCTGTCATATCATCGTCGACGCGACGGGCAAATGCGTCTTAAGCGCAAATTACGAGACCGGCAGCATCGCCGTCTATCCAATCCAGGAAGATGGATCGCTCGGCGAAGCCTCCACTGTGATTCAGCATATCGGCTCGGGCAGCAGCCACGAACGCCAACTCGGCCCACACGCCCATGCCGTGGCGTTGAACGCCGATAATAATCGACTATTTGTGCCGGACCTTGGCCTGGATCAAGTGCGGATATACAAATTCGATTCCGATATTGGCAACCTGACGCCCAGCGATCCGGCTTTCGTTAAATTGTACACCGGTGCGGGCCCGCGCCACTTCATCTTTGACCCGACGGAACGGTACGCCTTCGTGCTAGGGGAGATGGATGCGACGATCACGGTATGCGCTCATCGCGATGGCTTGCTCAATCCACTACAAACAATCTCGACCTTACCGCCTGACAGTGATGTTGGGCCTTCATGTGCCGAAATTGCAATCACCGCTGACGGGCGTTTCGTCTACGCTTCCAATCGCGGTGATGATAGCATCGCCCGATTCTCATTTGTCGACGGTCTGCTTACGGCTCTTGGCCATACAGACACGCAGGGCAAGACGCCGCGCGATTTTGCCATTGACCCGACGGGTGCGTTCTTAATAGTTGGCAACCAGGACTCAGACACGGTGGTTAGTTTCCGCATAAATGGCGAATCGGGAGATCTGGAACCAACGGGGCACATCGCCAGCGTGCCGAATCCAGTGTGTATTTTACCAGTGGAATTCTAAGCAATATTTTTCAAATCCCCATCAACATAATCTGCCTCAGGTGTTGGCCAAGCGGTTAGCTCCGCTGCCCTGCCGACTGATCAGCAGATGGTTAATGAACACTTTCTACATAAGAAATATTCAATAGAGAATGACAGAAGAATACGAAATTTGGAGCTATAGATGAGCATCGCCGTCGAAGATCGGCGCGAACGACGCTGCGACGTGCTGGTCGTCGGCGCCGGGGCCGCAGGACTGTTCGCGGCATTGGCCGCGCGCGGCGCACTCGACCCGGACGCCGGAGAGGGGTTGCCAACGGGCCATGCTCCCGATGTAGTACTGCTCAACAACGAGGCGCGTCTTGGGCTCAAAATCCTGGTATCGGGCGGGGGGCGCTGTAATCTGACGAACGTCCAGGTCGATGAAAAAGATTACGAAAGCGATGCGCCGAGGGCGGTGAAGGGCCTGTTGCGCGGTTTTCCCGCTGCGGCGGTGCGCACTTTCTTTCGCGCGCGCGGTTGCCCCACCTACACCGAGCCTATGGGTAAAGTCTTTCCGCAGAGCGATAGCGCGGCGGATGTGCTCGGCACGCTATTGGGTGCGGTTGAGGCGGCGGGGATTCCGCTCATCGCTCCCGCCGAGGTCACTCGATTGGATCCGCCGATTTTGGCGGGTGAACGCTGGCTGGTTCGTTTGGGGGATGGTTCGCAATGGCAACCTCAATGCGTAGTTATAGCCACGGGTGGCAAGAGTTTGCCGAAGACTGGCTCGCGCGGTTTCGGGTTGCAAGAATTAGAACGACTCGGTCATAGGATCACCGCCCCGTTGCCGGCGCTCACGCCCCTGCTATTGCGCCGCGATGGGCCATTGGCCGGCCTCTCGGGTTTGACGGTGCCGGCTGTGCTGACGCTGGCGCCGCGCGGGATGAAGCCCGAACAATTGGCCGGTACCCGTTTCCGCTCATTGGCCCGCGCCGCCGGTGGTTTGCTCGTCACCCACAAAGGCGCCACCGGGCCTGCGCCTTTCGATGTGAGTGGGGCTTGTGGTCGCGCTCAATTGGCCGGTGAAGATGTGGTGCTCTACGCCGACTTCTGGAGTCTTGTCGTTGACGATGGGCCTTGGCTCCCATATCGCGATCGCGATAAACAGCCCGGTGCGGCGCTAACACCTCTCTTGGTGCCACGCCCGCCGACAAGAGAGGCCTTCGAGCATCAGATACGGGGGTTATTCGAACAGCGCGAGCGCATTCTCGGCACCGTGTTGGCGACGCGTCTGCCGCGCTCGTTGGTAGAGGCGCTGCTGCACGCGGCCAGAATTGACTCCAACTACAAGGTCAAGCAGTTGGATGACCGCGACCGGGCGCGCTTGTATCTGGCGCTGACGCAAGTTGATCTTGGGCTCGCCGGCACTGAAGGATATACCAAGGCGGAGGTCACCTCCGGGGGGGTGCCGCTCGGCGAACTTGACCGCCGCACGCTGGAGAGCAAGCTCCTGCCGGGGTTGTATTGTTGCGGGGAAGTCGTTAATGTCACGGGGCGTTTGGGCGGTTTTAATTTTCAGTGGGCTTGGTCGAGCGGTTATGCCGCGGGTATCGCCGTTGCTAAGGCGAGGTTGGAAAGTTAATCACCGTGTTGCTAACGGCCCTGCGTGTTACCCTCCCGTACCTTACATTCTAACGTCTTATGAAGAAACTTATACTTTCGCCTGAACTACGTGCGAGTTGCCGGCCATTGCGATTGCCGGACGGCCTGGCCGATCGGGAGAATGTCAAGCAAAGGAGAACGATTAAGTGGCGATTAATATCGGAATAGTTGGCCTGCCGAATGTGGGGAAATCTACGCTGTTCAACGCGCTTTCCGCGGCCGGAGCCGAGAGTGCCAATTTCCCTTTCTGTACCATCGAACCTAATATCGGTGTCGTAGCGGTGCCGGACGGGCGGCTGGACCAACTGGCCAACATATTCACCTCGGAAAAGATCATCCCTACCAGCCTTGAGTTTGTCGATATCGCCGGCTTAGTCAAAGGCGCGTCAGAGGGTGAAGGTTTGGGCAATCAGTTTCTCGGTAATATCCGCGAATGCAATGCCATTGCCCATGTCGTGCGCTGTTTTGACGACGACAATATCGTGCATGTCGACGGGTCGGTGGACCCTTTGCGAGATAGCGAAGTTATTGATACCGAACTCGGTCTGGCGGATCTGGCCAGCGTCGAAAAACGCATGAACCGCACGAGCAAGATGGCGCGGTCCGGCGATAAGGACGCGCGTGCGGATATGGAGGTTTTAGAGCCGCTCCTCGCGCATCTCAACGAGGGCAAGTCCGTGCGATCGATGGAACTATCTGACGACCAGCGTTTGCGCATCAGCGATATGCACCTGCTGACAGACAAGCCGGTCATGTATCTGGCGAATATTTCCGAGGCGGACGCCGTCAATCCAGATGCCAACCCGCACGTGCAAAAGCTCAAAGAGGCGGTGGCCGGGGCTCCGGTCATCTGTATGAGCGCGGCGATCGAAGCCGAGATCTCACAGCTCGAAGAAGAGGAACAGCGAGAATATCTCGAATCCCTGGGTTTGAGTGAATCGGGTTTGGACAAGGTCATCCGCGAAGGGTACAAGCTGCTCGACCTGATCACTTATCTTACTGCCGGTCCCAAAGAAACCAGGGCTTGGACCGTCAAGCGTGGCTCTAGCGCGCCCGAAGCCGCCGGAGCCATCCACACGGATTTTCAGCGGGGCTTTATCAAAGCTGAGGTCATTAAATTCGATGACTTCGTTTCGTTGGGCAGTGAGGTCGCGGTAAAAGCCGCCGGTAAATTGCGGATTGAAGGTAAGGAGTACACGGTTGTAGACGGAGACGTGATGCACTTTCGTTTCAATGTTTAGATAAGGGAGCAATTGCATGAAGCTTTGGATGGATATACAGCGAGATCTTGAAGGCGTGATGTACGATCACGAACGCATCCTCGACGCGTGGCATGCGGGCGGCGTTGACGGCGTCGTCTTTGGGCCGCTGGTCTTCGGCCAAGCGAAGTTGTCACAAAATGCGCAGTCGCTGCCTTCTGAAGGGCTGGTGGCGCCGACCTATGATCCCAATCCGGCGGTCTACAAGCGCCTCGGCGTCGAAGCGCCGGCTGCGCCAGAACACCAGTTGCCGGAAAAACGGGCTCTGCTCGAAAAGACCATGAACGCCACAAAAGACCGCGGCATGCAAGTCTATATCATGTATGCCGACGGCGGTTCCGGCCCAGGTGGCCCCGGCCACCATTTACACGATCCGCAGACGACGGCGGCGCGCGTCGCCCGCATGGTCGACACGCTCGAGCATTATCCAATGGCCGACGGTGTGGTGATGGACGGTCCCGAATGGGGCTATGAGATGGCACCGCACCATATGAACCACCGCTCTTATTTTTTTAACGACTTGCCGGAATCGGTGGCGCCGATGGCCAAAGATCTCGGTTACGACTACGCCGCCATGGTCGCCGCCAAAGATCGCTTATTGGCGTTGTTTCACAATCTGGACCCGAAACGCATCCGCTCCAACGCACGCGGCGGTCTGATGGGTGCCTACCACATGCTCGGTGCGGATGCCGATCTGATGTCGTGGTTGTCGTTCCGCACGGAAAGTCTGACGCGCAACTTTCGCCAGATGCGCGAAGGCGTCGCCGCGAATCTGGACCGTCCGGTGCGCATGGGCTGCGGCCCGCGATCGGCGGCTTTTGCACCTTTGTGTGGCTACGACTTTGTCGATCTCGCCGAGTTTATGGATTTTCTATTGCCCAAGCACTACTTCTTCCACCGTGGCTTCGATGGCTTTATCGGTACGGTATATCGCTATTCGCAGACCTTGATCGAGTGGAACCCCAGTCTCACGGTTGCCGATACGCTCGAAATCGTGCAGGCTATGTTCGGTATAATTTTGCCTGGGGTCAGCGATGATATGCTGGACTTTGAAACTGCGCTGAGTCCGGAGTTTTTCGAGCAGGTGGTCACGCAGGAGACGAAGCGGGCAATCGCTGCCGTCGACGATCCTGAGCGCATCGTGCCCTGGCTGGATACGGGGCGTTTTCCGCACGACGGCGATCCGATGAGCGCGCGGGACTTGAAAATGCTGCTCGATTCGGCCGAAGCGGCGGGTTTGAGGCGCTTCAACTACCACCATCAGGGCAATCTGAGCCCAGGTGAATGGGTGGTGATCAGCGACAAATGCGGCACGCGTTGGGATCCGCGCTCCGGCGATTGGGAGCCACCGGACGAGTTGGTATTATAACCGACGGCCATAGTTTTTTATTGCAGGATATCGGTCGAACTGTCGGTTTGTTTTGGCAGAGATAATAGAATGCTCCTTCTGCATGGACCAAGGGGCTCGGCGCGGTCCATAATCGCTGCGATTCAGGGTTGAGAACTATGTATCAAGAAGCAAAATTGCACTATGAGCAACAGGGTTTTTGCTTCTCCCCGATCATCTATGACGAAGAGTCTATCGCCCGTGCGATAAAGCACCAGGATCTTGTAATCTCTGGCCGCTACGAAACCGGTGTCGCCCCGCGCAGCCCGTTTGATTCTGCAGAAGCGACACGGGGGCAAATCGTAAAAATCGATTCTTCCCATCGCGCAGATCTGACTATCCGTGAGTTTGTGTCAAATTCGAATCTTGGGAAGTGGGCCGCCGCGATTACCGGTGCGCAAGCGGTGCAAATATGGGCTGTGCAGTTGTTGGTCAAACCCGGCTTAGGCGCGAACGAGTCGAAAGTGGGTTGGCATCAGGATCGCAATTACTGGGGACCCTGGGAAGAAGATAGTGAACTTTTCACAGCTTGGGTGCCTCTGACGGATGTGGAGGAAGATTGTGGGCCGATGGTCTATATTAGCGGTTCGCACAAATGGGGCTTTTTGAACCAGGGCAATTTCTTCGATACGACGCACGGCTCTTTTCAGGATACGATACAGATACCGGACGACAGCGATTTTGCCGCGATACCGGTACTGCTCAATGCTGGACAGGTCGCGTTCCATCACAAGCTGACCTTTCATGGCAGCCATCCCAATACATCCGGCCGTCCTCGTCGGAGTTTTGCCATTCATATGCGAACGGAAAGATCCTGGCCGAAGAAAGGTGAGCAGAGCGTATATACCGCTGACCTCACAGATCACGATATGAATCCGGTGATTTACGGTACGGAGCTTCCGTTTTAGCGTCAATAGGATGATCGCGAATGCATAGCAATTTCTGGTTTAATCGACTCATCGAATACTGGACATTACCGACAGCCGACCAGGTCGTCGAGCACGTGCGTCGGGGCAAGGTGCAAGTCGTGCAAATGGGCAACTTCGGCCCCGATTTCTACGGCCTCGCCGGTGATGAGAAGGTCGAGCGGTCGTGGGCGGGGATGCCGGTCGTGGGCATTGAGGAAAACCTCCAGCTTGCCGCAGAGGTGATTCCCCAAGTGCAGGCGGCTGGCGCCCGCGTCGTAGGTCAGTTGTCCTCGACCCTACACTATGGCGACCATGCAACAGGGCTGGGGCTGTTCGGCGGCATTTGGGATCAGATGTGGACACCGGAGATACTCGGCGATCGGCCAGTGGATTCGGTGTCCGCTGCAATTGCGCTTGAGGCATCGGGGGAACCAGCGCGCAGAGCCATCGAGGGCCGACCGTATTTCAGTTATCGCGGCTGTATCTCTAACCCGCATTGGTTGCAGATCCTCAAGGCCATGGTGCGCAAAGGCATCGATTTGGGGCTCGACGGCTTTAACACGACGCACAACTACGAGGGTTTCTGTGGCTGTGGTTATTGTGCCGACACCATCCGTGCGCATATGACGTCGATTTTCGGCAACGCAGAATTGCACAGCTTGTTCGATGGTGATTTCGACGGCGCTGCCGACGTCCGCGAGCCGGTGGCTAACGCCTCCGACGAATTGAAGCGCCGCTATCTGGTGGTGCTCGAACAGGCCGCCGCCCGGCGCCGTAAGAGCGCCTTCGATGAGGTCTTCATCGACTACGGACGCGCTCTGCGTCCGGGGCTGTTGGCCGCGCAGTGGTATCATAAATACGGGATGCGGGTCAACGACGAGCGCGCTGCCCTGCCCGCGGATCTCTGGGCCCGCGACGAAGATTATATCTGGTACAGCCAGGGACCCTACCGCTGGGGTAGCTCTATTGAACAGGGCTATATCGCGGATATGGGGATTAACGCGCGGCATATGCATGCTGCTGGTGGTGGCCGCCCTTTTGTTATCAACAAATACGATTATCGTCGCTGGCGGGTCTGGGCTGCAGAAGCGGCTGCGCACGGCGGTGCCTCCCCCTGTTTTCACGCCGGCCCCCCGCGCCCAGAGCACGAGGATGCGACAAGGATCGCTCCCGAGGACTATTTTGGCCCCATCATCCGCTACCAGCGTTTCGTCGCCGAGCACGAGGAACTGCTGCACCCGGCAAGTCCGATAGCACAGTTCGGCCTGGTCTACCCGCGCCGAGCTGAGCGCGAGGGCGAACTGGATTATCTCGATGCATTGAAAAGAATCGCCGAGTGGCTGGAGGACGCGCACGTCTTCTACGATATTCTTTTTG
>DQLG01000770.1 GCA_015660315.1 Candidatus Latescibacterota bacterium | reverse complement strand
TATCAAACACAACCCCCCGGCTAAATAGGCGCCTAGCCCCTCGCGCTCCTGGCTGCGGCTGAAGATATAGGCCAGAGCGTAGCCGCCGATAAAACCGCCGCCGTGCGCCCAGTTGTCGACACCGGGGAATACGAAACCCATAATGAAGAGCATAGCGGCCCACTGCAGCAACTGCCGGGTGAAGAGTTGCGCGCCGGAGCGGCGGCCGTAGGCGATGGCAGCGGCTAAGAGGCCGAATATCGAGCCAGAAGCGCCTAGGGTGAGCGCGTGGCCGCTCATGGTCGAGGCCAAGAAACCGGTAATGCCGGCGACGGTGAAGATGGCGAAAAGGCGGAAAGGGCCGAAAATCTCCTCGACTATCGGGCCGAGCTGGCGCACCCACATCATATTGAAAAAGATGTGTAACAGACCGCCGTGCAGGTAGATCGCGGTGATCGGGGTCCACCAGAGGCCAAACTGGTAGATGGGAGCGGTGCCCGTCGCCCCCATCTGGATGCTGGCGCGATTGCTCGGCGAGAGGATGCGCATAAAATCGCTGGTTTGGAAGATCGCTGACAGATCCAATGCCAGGGAGAGCAGGTAGAGCCCGGCGCAAAATAGCGTGATCAGATGCGGGAAATTGAGCTCTAGGCCCAGCTTGCGCATAGTGGCGGTCGCGCCCCAGAGTCCGGGTTTGCGCTGGCCGCAGTGTACGCAGGTCTCGGCGTCGGCGCTGACCAGTTTATGGCAACTGGGGCAGAGAATGGCGGCCATTGATTATAGTCCTAGGTGTTCGTTGATTTCGGCTTGGTAGGCGTTAACTTGGTCGTCGCAGACCTCGTCGACTAGGAGGGCGCGACCGGCGACTTGCGATTCCATCAGGCTATAGGACAGGCCGACGGCGCGGGCGCCTTCATGTGCGCTTACTTCGGGTTGACGCCCATGCTCGATGCAGGTTCCGAGCTCGTGGTATTCGACGCCGATCAGTTTGCGGTCGGTCTCGGGGAACGGAAAGTTGTATTCGAAGAGGCGATCGCCGCCGAAGAGGGCGGCAGTAGCTTCATTGAGGCGGTGTTCGGGCACTAGGTCGAGCAGGGCTTGGTCGTCGATGGGGTCTTGGCCGTCGCGGTGCAGGGTCAGGCGCTGGCCCGAGCGGTCGCCGGGTAGATCGAGCGAGCCTAGATGGCCGTGGATCGAGCGCTTCCACAGGTGCTCGCCGTGCGCGGCGTGGTCTTCGACGTATTGGGCAACGGCGCCGCTTTTGAAGAGGATGGTGGCGTAGGCGGCGTCATCGGCGGTGGCTGCGAATTCGGCGGGCATGTCTTTTTGCCAGCGCCCGTAGATGCCGGCCGGAGAATTGCCGCCGGTGCCGTCCGTGCCGGCGACCGGGTTTTTGCGGGTCTTTTCGTGCAAGCGGGTTTGCGCGTAGGCGGTTTCTGCTTCGCCGAGATAATACTCCATGATATCCGCGAAGTGCGTGCCGACGTCGAGCAGCACGCCGCTGGCGTTTTTCTGGTGGCGCCACACAGAGATAAGCATGCCGTCGCCGCCGCCCATTGTAACGTGTTGCATCAGGCGCGGTTTGCCGATGGCGCCGGCGTCGAGCAGGGCCTTGGCTAGGCGGTTAATCGGGTCGCGGCGATAGTTTTCGGCCACGGACAAAACGCGCCCAGTCTCTTGTGCCTTGGCGATCATCAGCTTGCAGGCGCGGGCGGTAAGCCCCATCGGTTTTTCGCACATCATGTGCCAACCGCGTTCCATCGCCTCGATGGCCACGGTGTGGTGGTGGGCCGGCAGGGTGGTGATGTCGACGGCCTGTATTGCGCCGACGGCGGCCAATGCTTCGAGATCTTTGACCGGTTGTGGCCGGGTGCCGAGCCGCTCTTGTGCCTGGTCAGCGAGCGAGTTGGCGTTGTCGAGGTTGGGGTCGCAGGCGCCGACCAGCTCGAAGGGCGAGAGCCCGGCGTTTTGCAATTCAGCGAGGCCGTAGAGGTGGCGGTGGCCCATGCCGCCGCAGCCGATGATAGCCAGGGGGATTTTTTCCGTCATAGTAGGTTCCTTAGAGATCCGATGGGGTCAGTTCCATGCCCGAGTGGGCTTTGATGCCGTCGCTATTCCACTTGACGCCTAAACCCGGCTCCTCGGAGATAGTGAGCAGGCCATCTGCATCGAGTGTGAAGGGTTCGGCGACGATGTCTTCGACATAGGGTGCGGGCGTGATGTATTCGACCCAGCGCGCGGTGGGCACGGCGGCGACTAGTTGTAAGTCGGCGGCCAGACCGACGGCGGTGTTCCAACCGTGCGGCACGAAGAGGATTGAATGGTCGTAGGCGTGCATCGCGATGCGGTATTCCTCGGAGAGCCCGCCGACCTTGGTGACATCGGGTTGGATATAGTCGACGGCGCGTTGCTCGATCCAGGGCAGAAAGGATTGGCGGCGGGTCAGCACCTCGCAGGAGGTGATCGGCAGCGGTGCATTTTCTGTCAATTTGATATAACCTTGCAGGTCGTCGGGGCGCAGCGCCTCCTCAAACCACACCACGTCGTATTGCTTGAGCATCTTCGCCGTTTCTAACGCCCATTTATAGCCGTGCGGCCAGTAGCGGTCTGAGCCGCCAGCGTCGACCATGAGTTCGACATCGGGGCCGATGGTTTCGCGCGCAGTTTTGACGATGGCCTCGTCCATCTTGTCGGAGACGCGGCCAAAGGGCCCCCAGCCCATTTTGATGGCCTGGAAACCGCGTTTGACGGCTGCTTCTAGGCGTGCCGGGAAAATATTCGGCTCTTGCATGATTAGCGAACCGTAGGGTTTGATCTTGTCGCGGTAGCGGCCGCCGAGCAGGCGGCTGATGGGTTGTTTGGTGACTTTGCCGAAGATGTCCCAGAGCGCGATGTCGATGCCGGAAATAAAATGTGTAATCGAGCCGCCCCGGCCCTGCCAAAAGGTCGTCTGGTGCAGTTTTTCACAGACGCGCACTGGTTCGATGGCGCTCTCGCCAATCAACATTGGGCGTAAGACGCCGAGCGCGCCTTCGGATAGTTTGGCCGAGGTGAAGATACTGCCGAGGCCGACGACGCCTTCGTCGGTGATGACCTCTACGAGCGTGTGCAGGTTGCCGTCTTCTCCGTCGCCTTCCTGCCAGCCGCCGTCGGGCGTCGCGCCGACGAGGGGGATCAGGCGGATGTCTTTGATCTTCATGGGTTTCTCCTGTGGCTTGGGAAAGGAGAATCTAGGGGGCGGGTAGACCTTGTCAACTTGGTGGGTGGAGGTCCGTTCGCAGGGCGCGTCTCCGGGCATTTTTAGGCCCCCGGGCCGTTGCCCGCGGGGTCGCCGTCGCGACCACTCCCCCGCACAGCCCAACCAGGGCCTTTTACCCTACAACTACCCCCATCCCCGTGCCCCGCGTAAGCGATTCAATACAGTGCTGTGACGAGCCTACTATTAAGACACGGATATTGAGAAAACGTGACAACAATAATTTCTTTGGCAACAACTACAAATTGGCGCATAAGTTGCCCTGTCACTGATCTCTGAGAGGCGTTATATTTTCCGTAACCAAACCAGAGGAGCTAGTCTTTGCGCCCCATTATAATCGGTGCCGGCCGCGGCAGTAGGCTCAAAGCCCTGACCGACGAGCAGCCAAAATGTTACGCGCCCATCGGCGGGCGGCGCATTCTCGACTGGATGCTTGAAGCGCTGGCCGAGGCCGGGTTGGAAACGCCGATTTTTATCGGCGGTTACCGTATTGAGCAGATCAAGACCGATTATCCGCAACTCGTATATTGCCATAACGCCGACTGGCCGAACAACAATATTCTCGCGTCACTCTTTTGCGCCGAGGAATATATGGCCGACGGCTTTGTCTGTTCCTACGCGGATATTCTCTACCGTCCGGCGGTAGTCGAACGGGCATTGCAGCACGAGGGGGATATTGCACTCTGCGTCGATACCGACTGGCGCGCGCGCTATGTTGATCGCAGCCAGCACCCCGAAGACGATGCCGAAAAAGTCGTAGCCCAAGGTGATCGGGTGTTGCAGGTCAATCGTGCGATTGCCTCGTCGGAGGCGAGCGGAGAGTATATCGGCGTAGCGCGGTTTAGCGCGGAGGGTGCGAGGTCTTTACAAGAAATTTATCATCGAATGAAAGTCGAGTACGATGGCAAGATTTGGAAGGACGACACGCCCTTCGCGAAGGCTTATTTGATCCATCTCTATCAGGAAATGTTGGCTGCGGGTTCGCCTTTTCACATGGTGGCCACCGACGGCGAGTATATGGAAATTGACACCGAAGAGGATTTCGAGTTGGCCAATGAGCGTTGGCCGGGAGAATACGGAGTTTAATATGTCGACACGTGAACACTATGGTACGCTTTTTCCTGCGGCGGTGGTTGGCTCTTTGCCGCGGCCGGACTTTGTGCGCGAGGCGGTGATGGGCGAGCGGCCAATGAGCGTTGAACGATTAGGGCAGGTGATGGACGCGGCCGTGTCCTACGCGGTGGCCTTGCAGGAGGAAGCGGGGCTGGATGTGGTGACCGACGGTGAGTGGCGGCGCGCCTCGTATATCGGGGTGATCGCCGAATTGGCGCATGGCTTCGAGGTGGGACGTAACCCCGCTGACGGTAGGCCATGGACAATTGTCACGGGTGAGTTGGCGCCGAAGGATGCGGGCTTTATCGCGCGGGAAATCGAATTCCTCAAGAGGATCACGTCGCGTAAAATTAAGGCCACATTGCCGGCCCCGGCGCTGTTGGGCGAGCGGATGTGGGACGCGGAACAGTCGCGGGCGGCCTATGCGACCCGCAATGCATTCGTTGAGGCCTGCGTGCCAATTTTGCGCCGCGAGCTGCAGTTGTTGTGCGAGGCCGGCGTCGATATCGTGCAGATCGATGACCCGCATCTGTGCCTGCTTGTCGACGACGAGGTGCGCGCCGGCTATGACGATCCTGAGGCGGAAGCGGCTTTTGCGGCGGAGATGACCAACGCGGTGGTTGAGGGAGCTACGGGCGTGCGCTTGGCCGTGCATTTGTGCCGTCGGGCGGGCGCACGGGTCAGGGGCGAAGCCTGCCACACTGGTGGCTATGACCCGATTATCGACTATCTCAATCGTCTCAAAGTGCACCATCTGACGATGGAATTTACCAGCCCGGGCGCGGGTGATGCAGAGGTCTTTAAGGCATTGCGCGAAGATTTCGAGATTGGTTTGGGCTGCGTGGGGGTGCATCCGGGCGAGGTTGATGCACCGGAGACGATTGTCGCTAGAGTAGAGCAGGCCTTGCAGTATTTGGCGCCGGAGCGGGTGGTGCTCAACCCCGATTGCGGTTTTGCCCCCGGCTCGGCGGCGAAAGTGGATATCGACGAGGTATACGCCAAGCTCAAAAACGAGGTGGAGGCGGCGCGGCGGTTGCGGGATAAATATGGGTAGGGATTAGGCGGCGAAATGTTGTAAGGCTATGGTTTTACCCGAGAGTGCGGACGTCCGCACTTTTGACCCGGGACATTGTTTAATATTGTACTGCTCGGCTGCCGCCGGGCAGTTTTATTTTGCCCCGTCTATTTTGAAATACCCTTTTACCCCCACAATCGCCCCGAAAAATGCCCTGTGTCGCACCCCGCGAACAGAGCTTGAAAACTTGAGTGGTTCGTGTTAACTATGATCTCGATCGGGCCTTGGGAATCTTAGCGGATTCTATTGAGGTATGTAATTAAGGAGTATGGTCGGCGCGGCGGATCCATACGTCAACCTTGGCTTGGGACGGTAGTGGTTCTCCGGGTTTTGCGTTGGCCATTTTTTTGAGTATTTGCACCGGTGAATGGGTGGCCAATTCGCTCAGGGATATAATGTCGCTCTGGATCAGCCAATTGCCGTAATCGACGCCGATGCCTTGGTGTAAATAAAGCGCGGCGATGCGTTGTAAATCGGCGTATTGCTGTGCTTTTAATTCTTTTTGCAACATCGGCCAAAGGGTGTGCGCTTGCCAGCCTTCAAGTTGTGTGAGGTGGTGAATGTCGTGTCGGTGCAGCAGCGCTAAGGTTTCTTTGTCCAAGAATTCGATGCGTTCGACGCGTGGCGTGACCGAAGTGATGGTCCACCGCTCCATATAGTAGTCGACGCCCAGAGCTGAGAGCAGGGCTGCGATAATTAGCGCAGCACGGATGTTCGTCGAGGCGGGCTGCGGTTTTTGTTTTCGATAAGCGCCAAAAGCCGGCGCTAATCGGTGCCAGACTAATAGCCGGTATACGCTGGCGCATTCGACGGCGAAGGGCGGGAAACCCAAAAAACCGGCCACCGGCATTTCGAAGAGTTTGAGTTCGTCGCAGAAGGGTACGGTGTAGATCCATTTGGCCCGCGCCCAGAAGTTGAAAAATTCCCAACATAGCCCAGTGATAAGGCCGGCTAAGAGCAGGCGCAGGGTCTGTCCGTAGTCGCCGCGTTCGAGCTGGCGTAGGTAGCCGTCGAGGCCGTAGCGGTAGTTTATGGGGGCGATGAGCAGGATTAGCGCCCCCCAGATCAACGGGAAGAAATAATGCGGCCAGATTAGGGGCAGGGCCAGCGAGAGCACGCCGAGTAATTGCAGTAGGTAGAGACCGCGCGATGAGAAGCGCAGTGGGCGCCAACGGGCATCGGTGCAGATGCCGCGCAAGTGCAGGTAATGCTCGATCCAGAAGATGCCGGGGAAGACGGTGGCGAAGGCGAGGAAGGTGCCGAGCAGGCGCAGGGCGGGTTGGTCGGTGACAAAGACATAATACCAGTTATCGAGGCGAAAGTTAATCAGCTCGAAGAAGAACCAGCAGACGGCCGACCAGAATAACAACAAGGCGCTGCCGCCCATTTGGCAATGGGCTATGAGTGAATGGCCTGCGTGTGCGCGGATGAGCTGGTCGAAAGTGAAGATTAGCCCGAACCAAGCGAAGAGATAAAAGAACGTGGCGAAGGGCTCGACTTGCAGGCGCATCAAGGCGAAGCTGAGGGCGATGGAGAGCGGGCCGATAAGGCGCATGATTTTAGGGCCGCAGCGGGCCGCGGTTTTCGTCGTGCAGCGGCACCGGTGCGGATAGTGAGATAAGATCCGACAAATCGAATTCGGCGAGCAGGCCAAAGCAAAACAGTGACGGTGCGCTGGCATAGGGCAGGGGCCAGTCTACGAGGCGGCTGAGCGTGTCGAGCAGGGTGTTGCTCGTCAGTGAGGCGACGCTTTTGGGTTTTAACGCCGCGGCAAATAGGGCGATGATTGAGACGACCTGGCCTTGTGCTGCTATGTGCGGAGCGCCGTGTCTTTCGCTGAGCGCTTCGAGTAGGGCCAGCACCTGGCCGACTTGCACGCCCAAGGGCCGTTGGCCGGCAGTGGCGATAAGCATGTGGTGACGCGGGTCGGCGCGCAGCTCGCCGGTGCCGAAGATGTCGGCGGCGAAGACTCGGCGTTTTTGCGCCAGTGCGGCGTTGATCTTGGCACTGGTCGAGGCTCGGCCGTTGTCGGCGATGAGCAATTCGCAGTCTTTTGCGCGCGGTGGCGAGAATTCGGTTAGGGGTAAGGTCCACGTGTCGTCAAGGCTAAGTAGGTAGTGTTGCACGGTGCAGTCGCGGCGTTTTTGTGCGGCACCGATTTTTTGCAGCTTCGTCTTTGTCTGCAGGGGGAGTTTGATCAACTTGGATAACTCTTTACGCGCTGCTACGGGGGGGCGTGTTTTTTGTTTGCGCGTCCTGATGTTGCGCAATGCTTCTTGCGCAATAGAATGCAAGGTCGCGTTGTCCGGCGGCAGTCCGACGTTGAGTTGCTCTTCGCTCAGTAATTCGTCGCGCCAGGGCAGGTCATCGTCGGATGTATCGAGGCCGAATTGTTGCTCGAGAAATTTGTAGAGCTGGCGGCGGTTGTCGCATTCGTAATTATGGGTGCCGGGGTCGGTGTTGTCGTAGAAAGCGAGCTTATCGCTGGCGCCGAGTAGGTCGAAGACGGGATGGATCGGCTCGTAAATAGACTTACGCGTGCGTTTGGTCTGGAAGCAACAGGTGTCGTTGCGGTTGTAGATAAGCAGGGTCGGGCGCGGGGCGAAGAGCGCAGAAAGCTCGTCGTAATCGGCTATGGTACACAGATCGCTCGGGCATTGTTCCTGGTCGCCGATGTCTTCGATACAGCCGCTGCGTTGCCAGACGGGTGAATGACCGGCGACGGGGACGACGACTTTGACGCGTTCGTCCAATGCCGAGAGCAGGGCCGTCTGCCAGCCGCCGCCGGAAAGGCCCGTCATGGCGGTGCGCTCGGGGTCGGCTTTGGGGTGGGCAAGCAAGACGTCGAGGCCGCGTTTCATCAGTAGATAGAACACGCCGATGCCGGCGACACCGCAGAGATCTAAGTGCGCAATGCGATTGTGTTCGGCGTCGGCACGCAATTCCCCCATGCCGATAAACTCAGTGCTCAGTGCCAGCATGCCGCGTTTGGCGAGGTTGATGCAGCGGGCCTGTTTGTAGTCCATGGCTTTGCCGCCGGCGTGGTGGCCGTTGGGATTGAGCACGACGGGGGCCGGGCTTCTCAGGTTACTGGGTTCGTAGAGCAGGGCGGGGACCCAGAGGCCGGGATAGCCTTCGTAGCGCAGTTTGCGGATGATATAACCTTGGTCGGTCTGGATGCGATCGCCCCAGTGGACTTGCGTTTTTTCGGTGAGTAGGCCTGTGGGATGGCCACGGAAGAATAGGGCGAGCATTTCGCCGCGCAGAGTTGGGGCTTTTTTGCGCCAGGCGGCGGTGGAGACGGGAGTTTTGAAGTGCGGGAGGTGGTTGCCGAGGAAGGCGAGCAGTTCGCGTTGGGCTTGCGGGCCGATGAGCTTTTTTTGCAGGGCGCGTTGCATGGTATGCTTCTCTGGGCCTAGGGGAGTATTTATTGCTTGTTGGTAGTATAGGGTCTCGGGGGCAAGGTATCCAGAAGTGGGGCTCACGCTGCGGGCCGGGGGCTACCTTCGGGCAAAGCCAAGGCGGCCTTATAAGCTTGCGGAGGTACGCAGCGGCGGCGTGGCGGAGCCGCCTTGGCTAGCCTCGGGAGTGGGGCGATATAGTTCAACCGGTGACCTTGGGGAGAGATTTGCTCTGCGGCAGTTCCCCGGCCCTCCGCTATGCTTGGATAGGAGTGGGGGCCTGTTCTATTCGTGCTCTGTTTTTGCAGGTCGTGTTATGCTCGGAGAACTATGACCTGTGATTGAGACCGGCGAGATAAGCGCTTATGTCGAAAGCGGAGAATCGATTTTTATAAGCCAATCTGGATGGGTGGCGGGGATGGCCTTTTACGGTTGTGGGGCCGGATTGTATCCAACGAGGAGCGAGGCGAGCGAGCGCGGTGTGTAGGTGATTCAAGCTCTCGGCGAGATAGGACCGCTTGTCGATTGGATCGCCCCATGCGGCCCAGATTTCGGGTTTTTTAATTTTCTGTGCCAAGTTTAAGATGTGGTCGGTATTTTGACGGATCAGGTTGGGATCTGCTTTCTTCGGCAGGTCGTCGGGGTCGGTGGCG
>DQLG01000194.1 GCA_015660315.1 Candidatus Latescibacterota bacterium | reverse complement strand
GGGGGCGGAGAGAGACCCAACGATCTGAAGAATGTGCCGAGGAATCGCACGCTGATTCTCGATTGCGTCGATTCGGGAACTTGTGCCGGGCAGATGAAGGATTACGATACTTTTAACCCCTATGTGCCGGGGCAGACATCGCGCACCGGCTATCAGTTTCTCTATGAGCCGCTCTACTTTTATAACGCCTACGGTGCCAAGGATAATATCATTCCCTGGATCGCGACGGGGCACGACTTCAATGCGGACTACACCGCAGTCACCATCAAGATTCGCGAGGGGGTCGAATGGAGCGACGGGCACCCGTGGACGGCGCACGACTTGGTTTTCACGATCAACATGCTCAAGGCCAACGCGCCGCTCTTACTCTTCTCGACCGATATGGACACCTGGGTCAAAGAGGCGGTGGCCGTTGACAGCCTGACGGCCCGCATTGCCCTGACGGGCCCGAACCCCCGTTTTGTCTTTACGTATTTCACCCATAATTTCGACAATGGCGTGCCGATCGTGCCCAAGCACATCTGGAATGGGCAGGACCCGGAGACCTTTAAGAATCTCGATCTCGCCAAGGGCTGGCCGGTGGTTAGCGGGCCCTATCGCCTGGCGCTTTCGGTACCGGAGCAGCGCATGTGGGATCTACGCGACGACTGGTGGGCGAGCCGGATCGGCTTCAAGACTGCGCCCAAGGTGGAGCGGTTGATCTTTCTGCCCTATGTCGACGAGGCCAAACGCGTACAGCTATTGTTGGCTAATCAGCTCGATTCCTGCGTCGATTCGCGTCCGCCCAATATTCGCTCGATGGTCGAGGGCAATCCGAAGATAACGTCCTGGACGGGGCGTGACGGCGATCTGGGCTATCTGGACTGGTGGCCGATCTCGTTGGGTTTCAATGATCTCGAATGGCCCTTTTCCGATCCGCAGGTCCGGCGGGCAATCAACTTTGCCGTCAATCGCGACCAGTTGGTAGAAGTGGGCTGGCAGGGCAGCGGTACGCCGGCAAAAGTGCCCTTTCCCGCCTTTCCGCCAATTCGTCGCTTTACCGATGGAATCCAGGATTTGATCGAGCAGTCCGGGGTGGGGATCTACGATATCGAGAAGAGTGCGGGGTTGATGGAGGCCGGCGGCTGGCTGAAGAACGGTGCTGGGATGTGGGAGAAAGACGGGAAGACGGTGAAAATGGCGATTAATATCTTCGGCAGCTTCCAGGATATCGGCCAGGTGCTGGTGGTGCAATTGCAGCGCGCCGGTTTCGACGCCTCGTTTCGCCAGATGTCGGACACCTACGACCAGATGTCGCAGGGCGAGGCGCGGGCCTATATGACGGGGCACGCGGGTTCGGTGCGCGACCCCTATTTCACGATGCGGCTTTACCACAGCCGTTTCGTGCAGCCTACGGGTACGGCGGCGGAGCATTTCTGGCGCTGGAAGAATACGGACTACGACGCGCTGGTCGACGAGATGGGGCGCACGGCGCCGGATGATCCGCATTTGCACGAACTTTTCCGTGAGGCGATGGCGATCTGGCTGAATGAGATGCCTTCGGTGCCGCTTCTGCAGTGGTATCACCGGATTCCGCACAACGAGACCTATTGGACCAACTGGCCTTCGGCGGAGAATCCGTATATCAATAGCGCGTATTGGCATCGGACGTGGTTGTTGGTGTTGTTGGGGTTGCAACCGGTACAGGGGTAGGTAGAGCGTCTCATGCATGCTGCGGGTCGGAGGGTTGCCTTCGGGCAAAGCTAAGCGGCCTTATAGCTTGTGGAGGTGAGCAGCGATGGCGCGGCAGAGCCTACCTTAGTGAGCAGCGGCAGCGGGGTGATATAGTTCAAGCGATGGCCTTGGGGAGGCTTTGTTGTGCGGCAGACTCCCGATTCTCCGCTCCTGCGGGAGGGCTGAAAGAGTGATGTAATAAGTACAAATGCGATGGTATCAGGTGATCACGCAGTCCGCAGGGTTTTTCCAATCACGTTGCCTGCGTTTAGCGCTATGCTTGATGTTATTTAATTCAAATTGCAGAAATACCGTAGGGAGATATTCCCCAAGCCCGTCTCGGCTACCTATAGTTAAGGAGAAATCGTGGATCGACCGAATATTCTGCTTATCATGACCGATGAGCACGCGCCGATGTATAGTAGCACGTACGGACATCCTTTGCTACAGACGCCCTATATGGACCAGTTGGCACAAGAAGGCGCGACCTTCGACAACGCTTATTGCAACTCGCCGCTGTGCCTGCCCTCCCGTATGTCGTTTATGACCGGGCGTTATATCAACCAGATCGGCGCGTATGACAATGCCAGTCCGCTGCCGTCGGATACGGTAACCTGGGCGCATATGCTTAGGGCAGTGGGGTACGACGTGACTCTGTCGGGCAAGCAGCACTTTTGCGGACCGGATCAACTGCACGGCTTTAATACGCAATTGGCGCGAGACCTGCATGCTGAACTATGGACCAAAAACGGCATGTTGCGTGGCACAGCCGATTGGAGCAAGGGCACACCGGCGGCGGCCAAGCCGTGGGGTGGGGTCGCCGAAGCCGGGCCGGGCACGACGACCGAGATCGAGGTCGACGACTTAGTGGAAGAGCGGTCAATCGAGTATTTGCGAGATCCGACGCGTAAGGAAAAACCCTGGGCGTTAAACGCCTCATTTATCGCGCCACATTTCCCGCTGATCGTGCCCAAGCGCTATTTCGATCTATACCCGCTGGACCAGATCGACATGCCGGAGATTCCTGAGGGGCATCTCGAAAATCAGCACCCGGTGCACCAGCGGATGCGGTCGATGTTCGGCGCGGTAGATTTCCCCGAAGAGCAGGTGCGCCGGGCGCGCGCGGGCTATTATGGATTGATCACCTATCTCGACGAAAAGATCGGCCGGTTGTTACAGGTACTGGAGGAAACGGGCCAACGCGAGAATACGGTGGTAGTGCACTTTTCTGACCACGGCGAGATGAACGGAGAACACGGGATGTGGCGCAAGTCGAGTTTATACGAGGCTTCGTCGAGGGTGCCGCTGCAGATCTGCTGGCCGGGGCAGATCGAAGGCGGGCAGCGCATAGGCGAAGTGGTATCGTTGGTGGATCTGGTGGCGACAGTTGTCGATGTCGCCGGGGCGGAAAGCGTCGCGCCCTTGGACGGCGATAGTTTATTGGGGTTGGTGCAGGGGCGGGGTGGGGGGAAGGACGAGGCGTTTTGCGAGTATTTGGCGCATGGCGTGCAAAGGCCGACGGCGATGTTGCGCAAAGGGCGCTACAAGTTCAACTATAGTTTGGGCGATGTGCCAGAGTTATACGATATTGAGGCCGATCCGAATGAGTTCAACGACTTGGCCGACAGCCCGGAACACGCGTCCATCGTCGCGGAGCTCCAGGAACGGTTGTTGTTGCAATGGGACCCGGTCGTCATCGAGGCCGAAGTGCTGCAGAGCCAACGGGAGCGCTTGTTGATTGAAAGGGCCGGGAGTAATACCCACGGGACTCCGATTCATGTATAAAGACCAGGTACAGGCTTTGACCTTCGATCTCTTCGGCACCGTGCTCGATTTAGGGGGAAGTCTGATTCCATTTATCGACCCGTTTTTAAAGGGCAAGCGTGCAGAGATCGATGCGGAGGCGTTCTGGGGGCAATGGCGATTGCGCCAGCGGGTCGAGCAATACCAGGACAATATTATGGCGTTGGGGCATAGCGGCTACCAGGAGGTGGCACGGCGGGCGTTTGTCTATGTGTTGGAGTTGCACAAGGTTGAAGTGTCGGCCGACGAAGTCCACGACTTTATGCGTTGCTGGCAGGAGCTCAAGCCCTTCCCCGAGGTAACTGCCGCTTTGGCGCGGCTTACAGAGCGCTACAAATTAGTGGCGTTGTCCAATGGCGAGCCGGACTTTCTCGCGCATTTGGCGAAAAATCAGATTCAGTGGAATTTTGACGCGATCATTTCGGTGATGGAGGTCGGCGCTTTTAAGCCGCACCCCGGCGTCTATCGACACGCGGCGCATACGTTGGATTTGGAAATGGGCGAGTGCCTGATGGTTTCGGCGAATGCGTTCGACGTGGTCGGTGGGCGGTCCTGTGGGATGCGGGGTGTTTATGTCGATCGCTACAAGCTACCCTATGACGACCGGCCATTTCCGCCGGATGCTGTGGTGGCGGATTTTAACGGCTTGGCGGAGGAGTTGTTATAGGAGAGGTCTTGGCCTCGCTATTTTCACAAACATGACCTGTATCCAACGCCGGCCTTTATAATTCAATTCTTATACATCGTTCTACGGACTGAGCATTTTGCAATGGGGAAATAGCACCCCAAAGGAAAGTATTTATGATGGAGCTGGATATTGGAGAATGGCTGCGCTATCCGAAGATTGATATGCACTGCCACGTCTGGAATCTTGCCAATGAGAAGGAAGAGCAGGTTTCTAGCGAGCAGTTAATTCTGGCCGGGGAGATGTTGGGGATCACCGAGTTTTGGTGTTCCTCGCCCATTATTGGCGGTTTAATCGCCTCGGTTGAAGCGGTGCGGGAGGAAAACGATACGATACTGAGGGCGATAAAACGGCATCCCCAACATATTCGGGGAATGTGTTTTGTCATTCCCGGCCATTATCAGATGGCGTTGGACGAAATTAATCGTTGCTTGGATAGCGGCATGATTGGCATCAAGCTATACAATCAATATCGCATAAACGACCCGGCGGTGTTTCCGGTTATTGAACTGGCCATCGAGCGGAAGGTGCCCATACTGGAGCACGCGGGATATCTGCACGCACGAGAAGATCTGGATAGTCAGCCGCTGATTTCACACGGAGAACATTTTGCGGAAGTGAGCGCCCGATATCCAAAGGCCATGCTGATTCACGCTCACATCGGCGGCGGCGGAGACTGGGAACGTACAGTGTCAGCTATGCGGCACGGTTCGCCGAATCTGTATTGCGATGTGAGTGGGAGCAATTTGGACGACGGGCAGGTAGAATGGGCCGTGGCTGAGATGGGTGCAGAGAGCGTGTTGTTTGGCACGGACGGCACTATGACGGGCAGTGTGGGCAAGGTAATTGATGCGACGCTGACGGAGGAAGACAAAAGTCTGATTTTCTGGAAAAATGCCGAGCGTATTTTGGCGGCTCAAGGTGCGCGACCTACTCAGCCGCGGGAGGTCGTGGGATGAATTTTTTTGATTTAAATGCATGGCTGGGCGTCTGGCCATTTCGCTCTTTACGGGATAATACGCCTCAGACTTTATTAGCTCGTTTGCAGCGGGCAGGTATAAAGGCGGCGGCTGTATCACAGATCGAGGCAGCGCTGCATCGCAATGTACAGCCGGCCAACGAGAAATTGGCAGAAGCCGTGGAGCCGTTTGAAAAACAGCTTTTTCCGCAGGCCACTATCAACCCTCGTTTTCCTGGGTGGGAAGAGCATTTGCGACACTGTCATGAGGTGTTGGGCATGAAAGGGGTGCGGTTATTTCCAGTATATCACGATTTTGCGGCCGACGGTATAGAAGCGCGCCGAGTGGTCGGAGCGTGTGCCGAGCGCGGTCTGATCGTCGTGATGCCGCATCGGCTAGAAGATGCGCGGCAGCGCCATTGGATGGACCCCGGGCAGACGCTGGACTTAAATCAAGTGGCCAATCTGATAGAGGCTGTGCCGGGGGTTACCATCGCAGTGACCAACGCCCGTGGTATAATGGGCTCGGCACTATGGCAGCGGCAAGAGTTGCGCAAGAAAAACTGGTTTTTTGATTTATCGCTAGCTGAAGTGCACTATGTATTACATAAAGACGTTAATAGGATGCGCGAGTTAGCCGATTTTATAGACGAAGGCGGTGCGGACCATTTGGTATTTGGCACGCACACGCCCTTTTCGTATCCGTCTGCAGCGCGTGTAAAGGCGGCGGTGTTGCCCGTAGAGCCGGAGACGTTAAAAAAAATCTGCTGGGGTCGCGCCAACCAACTAATGAGGTTGGGAATGCCTGAGTGATGGTGGGATCGGCGATAAGGCGTAGTGCCCACGTATATTCTTCGCACAAAGAATTAAACGCGCCCTTTAACCAAAGCGGGTTAACCCGTCGGGCAGCTTTGGGGGGTGCCGTAGATCGTCCTGTTTGAGTAAAGGGGATGATGCAAATATAGGCGCTCGTTTTCCACACTCGCTCTCACGCCGACCACACATTCCACCCCTGGTGTCCCCACGCTGGCAGCAGTACGAATGGATCGAGCGTTTCTTCTAATCGTGCTCGCAGCCATCCATGGTGGCGGCCAAGCTCCTCCGCCCACGCCGGCTCCTCCAATAAATTCCGCATCTCGTAGGGATCGTTCTCTAGGTCGAAGAATGCCCACGGCTCGGCCCCGTTCTTGTCGCCTTTTACCGTGTATTTAAATCGCCGGCTCCTGAACCCGCGCCACACCGCGTCGTAGAAGGCCACGCCCGGTCGCAATTCGGCGACGAATTCGAGCAGCACGCCGTCGCGGTCGAGTGCAGTTGTCTCGCCCTGGATCAGCGGTGCCAGGTTCGTGCCGGGCAAATCATTTTGCGGCGTGAGTCCAGCCAATCCCAAGAAGGTCGGGAAGAGGTCCTCTGTGCTTGTTGGGTCGTCAAGGCGGGTGTTGGCGCGCGCGGGATGACGGGGGTCGTAGACGATCAGCGGGATGCCGACGGATTCTTCATAGGGCCATTGTTTGCCGCGCTGTCCGTGCGCGCCGGCGAGTTCGCCGTGGTCGGAGAGAAAGACGAGTACGGTGTCGTCATCAAGGTTTTGCTGGCTTAGGAAGGTGCGCAGTCGGCCGAGGTTGTCGTCGAGATTTTCGACCATCGCGTTGTAGCGTTGGCGGTTGAGAATGAACTGGGCGCGTTGCTCGTCATCCTTGGGCGCGAAATTGGGCGGTAGACTGATGTCGCGCGACTCCCAAGCTTGCTGAAGTTCGGT
>DQLG01000582.1 GCA_015660315.1 Candidatus Latescibacterota bacterium | reverse complement strand
GCTGCTCGACGGCGACCTGCAGGACCCCCCCGAACTCATCGAGGAGTTTTACCACAAGTGGCGCGAGGGTTTCGAGATCGTCTACGGCGAACGGGTAACACGCGACGCGACCCTGTTTCTGAGAGTTTCCTATAAGATCTTCTACCGCCTCTTCCGCGCCCTGTCCTACGTGCCGGTGCCCTTGGACGCCGGTGACTTTTCGCTGATCGACCGTCGCGCGGTGGACGCACTCAACGCGCTGCCTGAAAACAACCGCTTCCTCCGCGGCCTGCGCGCGTGGATCGGCTACCGCCAGACCGGCATACCCTACGTGCGGCCCGAGCGGATGTTCGGCCGCACCACCAACTCGCTGCTGCGCAACATCGGCTGGGCGCGCAAGGCCGTATTCTCCTTTTCATACATGCCATTGGAATTCATCACCTGGGGCGCCCTGCTCTGCGTCGGCGCCTCCTCCATCGGCATCGTCGCGCAAATCTTCCTGCGTCTGTTTTATCCCCAACTGAGCCCCAGCGGCTTCACTACCCTGATCGTCCTCATCCTCTTCGTCGGCGGCGTGCAGATGCTTTGTCTCGGCATCATCGGCTCCTACCTCGCCCATATCTACGACGAGGTCAAACGCCGCCCACCCTATATAGTCGACCGCATCCTCAACCCGCCCACACCCCGCGACTGACACCCAAATTGCCAGCGATAGATCTCCATCCCACACGGTGCCCCATCTGCCGCACGGTCGACGGAGCCCGGCAACTCTACCCGGCTAACTTCGACCCACAGGCGCTCAACTCCGAGGTCTTCTCCGCCCGCCGCCTGCCCGACCGTATCCACTTCCGTCTGGTCCGTTGCCTGGGCTGCGGCCTCGTACGCTCCGATCCCATCGCCGACACCGAACTGCTTTCCGAACTCTACGCCCGCAGCGATTTTACTTACCAATCCCAGACACAAGACCTCCGGCGCACTTACGGCCGCTATCTCGACAACCTGGCCGGACACGGGGCGGTAAAAGGCACCTTGCTCGAAATCGGCTGCGGCAACGGCTTCTTCCTCGATGAGGCGCTATCGCGGGGCTACCGGGAAGTGCACGGGGTCGAGCCGAGCGCCGCCGCCATCGAACACGCCGACGCAAGAATACGCCCCCATATCATCCGCGATATCATGCGACCCGGCCTCTTCCCCGCCGAGACCTTTGACGTCATCTGCCTCTTCCAAGTCTTCGACCACATCCCCGATCCCGGCGCCTTACTCGCCGAATGCTTCGCGCTGCTAAAACCCGCCGGCCTGATGCTCTTTATTAACCACAATGTCGGCGCCGTATCGGCGCGCCTGCTCGGCCGGCTCAGTCCGATCGTCGACATCGAACACACTTATCTCTACAGCTCTGACACTATGACGCGCCTCTGCCGTCTGCACGGTTTTACCATCGCCGCGGCGGGCACTGCCTTCAACACCTATTCACTATCCTATCTGGCCCGGTTGCTGCCCTTGCCCGCGGTCGGCAAAAAACCCCTGCTCGCCGCGTTGGACAATACCCGCTTCGGCCGTATCCGCCTGACCGTCCCCTTGGGCAACCTACGGCTGGTCGCTCGCAAGGAACTAAAGTGAAGCGCACCATGGTTACCGGAGCCAGCGGATTCGTCGGCGCCAACCTAACCCGCCGTTTGCTCGCCGAAGGGCACCAGGTTCACCTGCTGCTCCGCCCTGAGTATGCGCGCTGGCGCCTGCAGGCGCTTTGCAACGAGGTACAGATACACGAAGTCGACTTGCACGACGCCGAGGGCCTCGCCCGCACTATAAGTCTTATCCGCCCCGAATGGGCTTTCCACCTGGCCGCGTACGGCGCCTACCCGCAACAAACCGACCTGACGCGAATGATCGCGACAAATATCTCCGCCACCGGCCACCTCATCGAAGCCTGTCTTGCCGCCGACTGCGAGGCCTTCGTACACGCCGGCTCCTCATCGGAATACGGACTCGTCGACCATGCACCGGCCGAAGGGGAAGCCATCGACCCCAACAGCCACTACGCCTGGACCAAAGCCGCCGCCACCCACCTCTGCCGCCATATCGCCCGCGACCGCGACGCACACCTAACCGTCCTCCGGCTCTACTCGGCCTACGGACCCTATGAAACACCGACGCGGCTGCTGCCGACGCTCATCCGCCAAGGCCTGCGCGGTGAACTACCGCCTTTGGTAAACCCCGGCATTGCGCGCGACTTCGTCTTTGTCGAAGATATCTGCGAGGCTTTCTTATTGGCCGCGGCCCACCAGCAAAGTGAACGCGGCGCCGTATACAATGTTGGTAGCGGCGTGCAGACCACCCTTCGCGAAATCGTCGAATTGGCCCGCCGCCGGCTCGATATTGCCGCCGAGCCGGCTTGGGGTTCGATGGGAGACCGACACTGGGACACCGAGGTCTGGGTCGCCGACGCGGAAAAGATCACCCGCGAACTGGGCTGGCGTCCCCGCTATACGCTCGCCGAGGGCTTTGACCGCACCGTGAAATGGTTCATCGACCACGCCGACCTATTACCCCGACTCGACCGAACCTGACCGGACGCTATGACCGCTACGGTATTCTCGCTATATAAAAAAACCTACACGCTGCCGGCTTACTTCGCCGTCGTCTTGTTACTATCCGCCCTGTGTTTTGGCAGCCTAAAAGACCACCTATTTTTCACTCACGACGACGAAATCCAACAGGACTACCCCCGCCTTAACGCGGATCCCGCCTTTTTCTTTTCACCGGACAAGGCCAACGTCTCCGGACGCCCGATCGACGAGTTGGTGATGTGGGCCGCTTACGCGGCCTGGGGCAATAATCCAGCACTTTTTCACCTGCTCTCCGTCGCCTGCCACGTATTAGCCAGCCTCTGTCTGGCGCTGGCCTACAGCCGCTTAGGTGCCAACCGCGAATTGAGCCTCGTCGCCGGCCTGCTCTTTCTACTCAACGTCACCCATATCCAGGCGGTGCAATGGATTTCGGCGTTGGAATACCCCTTGGCGATGTTGCTCATCGCGGCGACGGTCTATTATTACGGCGCCTACGCGTCGACTCGCTCGACCCGGCATCTCGCTGCCTTTTACGGCTTAGCCGCGGTCAGTCTCCTCGCCCACGTCGCCACGGTCATGACCTGGCCGTTCTGCCTGGGCTGGTCCCTGAGCCAGAACAGGGGTTGGAGGAGAACCTTGCGCGAGTTGGCGCCACTATCCCTACTCCTGCTGCCAATGCTCTATCTGGTCGTGCAAATCACCCCGACGCGCAGCAGCACATGGGATGCCGCCAACTCGTACACACCCGACCAAGCCTGGACCCTATTGGCAGGCAGCGGCCGGACGCTGGTCTGGTTTGTCGGTCGATTGTTTTCCACTGCCCACTGGCTGCCTATCGCCCCGAGCACAAGACCCGGCTGGGAAGTCGCGTTGGGCTTGGGCGCGTTGGCGGGGTTGGCCGTTCTATTATGGCGCCGGAATGCCACAAGCGCCTGGGCGGCGTGGACACTGCTCTTCCTCGTGCCCTTTCTCGTCCTGCCGGAGCGCATGCTGCGCGATCTGCCCGTCGGCCCCTCCCGCTACCTCTATATGGCCTCGGCCGGCTCTTCGTTCCTGCTCGCCTGGATAGTACAACAAGGAGGTCTACGGGCCGCTCATTGGCACAAGCGCAGTGGTCGCGTCCTTTATGCCAGCGCCCTGATCGGCCTAATTTGCATTAGCGCCCTATCGATAAAAAAGGCCGAGGCGCTCTCCTT
>DQLG01000422.1 GCA_015660315.1 Candidatus Latescibacterota bacterium | reverse complement strand
GCAGGCGCGGGCCGAACTGCGATTGCAGTCGTTGGGTTTCGTATTCCAGGCCTATAATCTGGTACCAGTACTGTCAGCGCGCGAGAATGTGGAGTTTGTATTGGAGTTGCAGGGCATGGCCGCTGCCGAGCGCAAGGTGCGGGCGGAGCAGACGCTGGCTGAGTTGGGGCTGGCCGAATTGGCCGACCGGCGACCCAACGAGATGTCGGGCGGTCAGCAGCAGCGCGTGGCCGTGGCCCGGGCGGTGGCTTCGCGGCCGAGCTTGGTATTGGCCGACGAGCCGACGGCCAATCTCGACAGCGACAACGCGCAGGCGCTATTGCAGATGATGCGCAGGCTGCGCGACGAGAGCGGCATGACCTTTGTCTTTTCGACGCACGATCCGCTGGTCGTCTCCTATGCCTCGCGGGTAGTGACCCTGCGCGACGGCCAAGTGCTCAGCGACGAGGCCAAAGAGGCGGAGCGCTGAGTCGGATGCAACTGGTGCTGGTGATTTTTTTGGCGTTGGCGCAGCCCGCGTTGGCCGCCGATTTGTGGTCGAGCGCCGACGGCAGCCGCTATTGGGCGCTCGATTCGGCGCTGAAATGGACTTCGTTATTATCACGCTCGCCCGAAGCCCCGCTATTCTATCCCGAGCGCTGGAGCTCGGCTTCGCTGTGGCGGGGGCGATTGGCGCTGGGCGGCCAGGTGGCGGAACGGCTGCATTTGCGCGTGGCCTATGAGCAACGGGCGCGGTTGGTGTCGGAGGGCGCGGGTTTGGGCGGTGGCGCGGGGATTTTGTTGTCGGAGGGTGAGGCGCCCTATCGGGTCGAGCCGGTCGACAAGGCGCTAGTCACTGTCGGTGAGACCTTTGCCTATCATCACGAGTTGGATCGCGCGCTTATAGCTTGGCGCGTGGGCCGCGGCGAGTTGCAACTGGGTCGCCAGGCGATCGGGTGGGGCCGAGGCGTGCTCTTTGGCGCGGTGGATATCTTTGCACCATTTAATCCATTGGAAAGCGATCGCGAGTGGCGTCGCGGCATCGACGCGTTGCGGGTTTCTCTGCCTTTAGGTGATTTGTTTTCGTTGGAAGGCGTCGCGGCACTTGGGGCCTCGGTGGACGAGTCGGCTTTTGTCGGGCGGCTTTCCGGTTATTTCGGCGAAGTCGATGGCGAGCTGCTATTGGGCCGGCGGCGGCGCGATCTCTTTGTGGGCGGTGTGTGGTCGCTGCCGGTCAAAGACGCCGAGATGCACGGCGAGTTGGCGGTGTTCAAAACGCCGGAGCCGATAACGGTGACGGGAAGCGACCGAGTGATGAAGGTGCTAGTTGGGGGATCGTACGCGTGGGATGTGCAGGGTGGTCTGATGTTATTGGGAGAATATCACTTTTCGGGTTTTGGCCTCGAAGATACCGAAGAGCTGGTCTATCGCATCTTGGATCCCGATTATCGCGAGCGGCTGGCGCTGGGCGATGCGCAGATTCTCGGCCGCCATGCCGGGGCCGTGCAGCTATTGCGGGGGATCGGCAGCAGCGTGCCGCTGACCTTGGGTTGGATCTTCGCGCCGACCGATGGCTCGGGAGTGCTGACATCGGTAGTGACATGGGTTTTTTCCGACGCGCTGACCTTGGCGGCTAGTGCCTATTGGCCTTATGGGAAGGATGCGGGTCCGATATCCTTGCGCAATGAGGGCGCCAGTGCGGCGACGAGTGGGTTGCGCAGTGAGTACGGTGGGGCGGCGACGAGCGGGTTGTTGCAGATCAGTTTCTATTATTAGAAGAGCTGGAAACGTGCTTTTATGGAGAAGGCTAAAAAGACGGCTCGCAACTGGTATCACCAAGCCGCTAACGATGCAGATCGCATCTTCTTTCTCTTGCTCTATCCGGCCTTGTTATTGCCTGTACTGGCCGAGTTGTTCTCGTTGCAAAAAAGAAACGGCCCATCGGCGGATTGGCTTCGATCTCTTTTTCCGCGGGATGGGCTTTGGCCATTCCCGTTGTGGTGCTGCTGGGTAATCCCGGCCTCGCCTACTCTATTGAGTAATACTTCAGAATGAATCCATCGACAAAAAAAATCGACGCTCTATTCGCCGAATACGACAAAGCCGACTCGCCCGGTTGCGCTTTGGGCATTATCAGAGACGGCGAACTGGTCTATCAGTGCGGCTACGGCATGGCCGATCTAGAAAAAAGCGAGGCGATCGACCCACTTAAGTCGCGCTTTTATGTCGCGTCGGTGTCGAAGCAGTTTACGGCGGCTTGCATTTTAATGCTGGCCGCGCACGGCAAACTCTCGCTGGAAGACGACGTGCGTATATATTTCCCCGAACTGCCCGACTATGGCCATGAGATTTCGCTGCGGCACCTTATGCACCACACTAGCGGGCTGCGCGATTATCTGGATTTGTGGTGGCTCGCCGGGCGCAGTTTTACCGGGCCATTGAGCAATGAGGACGGGATGGGGTTGTTGCTGCGCCAGCGGCAACTCGACTTCGAGCCGGGCAGCAAGTTCGTCTATTGCAATTCGGGTTATAAACTCTTCGCCGAACTGGTCCCCCGAATCACCGGGTTGACGCTGCGGCAATTCGCCGAGCGGGAGCTCTTCGCGCCGCTGGGGATGCGCGATACGTTTTTCGACGATGATAATGCGGCAATCGAGCACCGAGTGGTCAGCTATCGATCGGGGGAAGGCGGTAGCTTTAAGGCACAGGTCAAGGAGTTTACGATTGTCGGCAGTGGCGGGTTGGTGACTACGATGGGCGATCTTTGCCGCTGGGACCAGAATTTCTACACGGCGAAAGTGGGTGGGCCGGAGTTTATCGAGCAGATGCAGACGCGGGGACAATTCAACGACGGTCGGCAACACGGCTACGCGGCGGGTTTATTTGTGCGCGATTACAAGGGACTGCGCATAGTCCACCATAGCGGCAATATGCTGGGTTTTAGCACCTTTATAGGGCGTTTTCCCGAGCAGCGGTTAAGCGTTATCCTATTGGGCAATCTGCGCACTTTTAATAGTTGGGCAAAAGCGGGCGCAATCTTTGATCTATATCTGGCGGGTCAATACCGCTTGCGCCAATTTGCCGGGGCATACTACAGCGAGGAGTTGCAGGTGACCTATGACTTCTCGCCTTGTGCCGGCGATTTGTTCGTGCGGCGCGGTCAGGAGCGCCTGCTGCTGGCTACCACCGATACGGACCAGTTTCAGGCCCAAGATACGACTTTTCAGTTTGCACGCGGCGCGGCGGGCCAAGTGGTGGCTTGCGTGGTCAGCACCGGGCGGGCGCGCGAGATCCGCTTTGATAAGCAACTCGGCAAAAAGCGCATTCGTCGCACGCGGCGGACGGCGTCGGTGCTGAGTGCGAGGTCGAGGCGTTAGGCCTTGCATAAGTTTATTCCCGTCGGCGCTTGCCGGTCCATATAGCTTTTCTTTTTTTTGACTGTCGTTTGTTACTCCAGCCGATTCATATGACCGCCGCCTGCGCTGTTTAGCCCGGCGGTTTTGCCTTGTCTTTAGGAGCAGTTATGTCATTGATCACCGTTATAGGCCGCGGCCATTCGGGCACGCGCGCCATCTCGCACACGCTCTATGCCAGCGGCGTGTTTATGGGCCATACACTCAACCGCTCCGGCGACAAGGTGCCGCCACAAAAGCTCTACGATGCCTGCCGGGTCATGGCCAAATACGTCAAGTGGAAGGGCGGCTTGGAGTGGGACTTCTCCGTGTTGCACGATATGGATATCGACCCGGAGTTCGAAGACTTGATCGGCGAGTACTTGGCCGATGTCACGGGCGATCGGTCTGAGCACAAGGGTTGGAAGTTGCCCGAGACGACGCTGATTTACCCGTGGATCGTGCGCATGTTCCCCGACATCAAGTATATCCACTGGATCCGCGACCCGCGCGATAGCATTCTCAGCGGGCACAAAACCGACGATCTGAGCGATTTTGGCATCGAGTACGAGTGGACGGATAATATCCGGCAACGGCGGGCGATTTCGTGGAAATACCAATACGAGTTGATGAAGGCGACACCGAAGCCGAAGGACTGGGTGTTGGTGCGTTTCGAGGATTTTGTCTTGCAGCAGCAGCAGGCGTTGGCGAATCTGCAGGCGTTTTTGGGTTTTCCGTTGGGGCGAATTATCGTGCGGGAGGATGCAGTGGGGCGGTGGAAGACGGATGATAAGAGCGATGGGGAGTATATGTTTGATTTTTTTGCTAATGCTATGGCGGAGAATGGGTACGAGGTGGAGTAAAACCGGGAAGCGCTAAGCGGTGGCGGGCGGGCATCGAGGGTATCTCTTCACTCATTCTCGCCGACCATCCTTGGTCGGCTGCCGAGGGCTATCCTCCAATTCCACATCCTGTGAGATTGGGGACAGCAAGCCGCTACAGGAGACCTCCGATACCCGCTAGTCGGCGAGGCCTTCGGGGCCTATCTCCGTTTTTAGATGGGGAGGAAAGAGTGCTTCTATTGGTTGGTTCGGACATTAAGTGGTGATGCAGATTGATCGTATAAATAATCACCTGATTTTTATACCCACGCCCGCCAGCGCATTCCAATTTGTCGGACTCTCTCACCAGCCCGTCTCGGTCTCGACAGGAATCCCCGCGTAATTTTACAACGCACCCCGCGCGAAAGCATACGACGCCTGCACGATCAGCCAGACAATTTTCAGATCCTCGTTGTCGCGGGGGGCATATACCAGCAGGTAGTCGACGGCGCGACTGCCGTGGATTACGGTGGAAAAGGGGTGTAATACGGCCCAGCCTTTTTCGAGCACGATTTGCGAGGCGGTGGCCGGTAGGCTCAGATGCATGCTACCGACTTCGTTGCGGTGCTGGTGGCCGAATTCGCTGCCGGCGATCAGGTCGCCTTTTTCGTCGGTGTCGAGGCTTTCGCCGAGGATCAGCTAATGGATTTCGCTTCGTTTAACGAGTTGATCGGTGTCGAAGAACGCCTCGAACTAGTCCGGCGACTGCAAGAAGTCGAAG
>DQLG01000635.1 GCA_015660315.1 Candidatus Latescibacterota bacterium | reverse complement strand
CAGCCGAGAAATTGAGGGCTTTGAGACCGATGATCATCATCTCAAAAAAAGAGACGGCCCCGCGCAATACCGGAATATTCAATACGCGATAACGCCGTGCCAGAGAATCGTATTCTTCCTCACGCACCACGATCTCCTGATCAGACGCGCGCACCGCGGTGACGATTTTTCCCGGCACACGCATCATGACTCCTTCGATGACCGCTTGGCCGCCAACCGGCAGATCCTCGGTGAGTTGCTCCCTATCCATTGGGCCTCGTACACGAAAAAGGCGATAAGACCTCTCTAAGAGAGGATCTTACCACCTTTTTATCAAATGAGTATAGCTAAGCCTGAGCTTCAGCCGCCGTTTCCTCTCCGCCTTCAGACGTCGCTTCCTCAGCGGCCCCCTCAGTGCCATAACGGCGGTTGAACTGCTCAATGCGCCCACCGCGATCCATGATCAATTGCTTCTTGCCCGTATAGAAAGGATGCGAAGCCGAGCTAATTTCTACCCGAACTACTGGATAGGAGTTGCCGTCTTCCCATTCCATCGTCTCTTCGGACTGGATCGTCGAACGCGATAGAATCTTGTGGTTACAGCTCGTATCGAGAAAAATGACCGTTTGATACTCGGGGTGGATATCCGTTTTCACCTTTACACTCCTCTACCAACTGAAGTTCTTGTCTAAGAGCTACATAAAATAGGGTCTAATCGCAAAAAAGCAAGGCTGTTAGTCGTTCATCGCCTTGAGGAATTCCTCGTTGGACTTGGAACCCTTCATGCGCTCCTGCAGGAATTCCATGCCTTCGATGACCCCCATCTGGTTGAGAATGCGGCGCAAAACCCACGAGCGGTTCAACTCGAACTCCGAGAGCAACAGCTCTTCTTTGCGGGTACTGGTCGCGGTTACGTCTACCGCCGGATAAACGCGGCGATTGCTCAACCGACGATCCAATTGCACCTGCATGTTGCCGGTCCCCTTGAACTCCTCGAAGATCACCTCGTCCATTCGGCTACCGGTTTCAATAAGCGCCGTGGCGACAATCGAAAGGCTACCGCCTTCTTCGAGATTGCGAGCGGCAGCGAAAAAGCGCCGCGGCCACTGCAAAGCCGTCGAGTCGACACCACCGGTGAGAATCCGTCCGGAGTGCGGCGTCACCGTATTGTAGGCCCGCGCCAAGCGGGTGATGCTGTCGAGCAGGACGACCACGTCCCGTTTGTGCTCGACAAGACGCCGTGCCTTCTCGATCACCATCTCCGCCACCTGCACGTGCCGCGTAGCCGGCTCGTCGAAGGTCGAGCTAACGACTTCACCATTGACCGAACGCAGCATGTCGGTGACTTCCTCGGGGCGCTCGTCGATAAGTAACACGATAAGAATCGCCTCTGGATGGTTGGCAGTAATAGCGTTGGCAATCTTCTGCAGCAGCATCGTCTTACCGGTAAAGGGCGGTGCGACGATCAGACCGCGCTGACCTTTGCCGATCGGCGATAGCAGATCGAGAATCCGCGTCGTCATATCCTTCGGGTCGTGCTCCAGTTTGAAACGGTCCGTCGGATGCAAGGCGGTCAAATTCTCGAAGATCGTCTTGCTCTTCGTCACTTCCGGATCGTCGAAATTGATCGCCTCGACCCGCAAGAGCGCGAAATACTTCTCGTCATTTTTCGGCGGCCGAATCTGACCGGAAATCGTATCCCCGGTGCGCAGACTGAATCGCTTGATCTGCGAGTGGGAAACGTAAATGTCGTCGGGCCCGGGCAGGTAGTTATAGGTCGGCGAACGCAAAAAGCCGAACCCCTCCTCCAACACTTCCAAGGTTCCCTGGGCAAAAATTAACCCACTGCGCTCGGTCTGGTGCTTGAGGATCGCAAAGATCAGCTCTTGCTTGCGCAGCACTGTGAACTCAGAAACTTCCAATTTCTTGGCCAGTTCCTGTAAGTCCAGGATATTCATGCGCTGGAGCTCGACGATGTTCATTTTGGAAGTTTTGTTTTCAGGCGGCATTCTTCCTTGCTACCTTTCTAACGGTTAAGGTGCGAGGGATGCCTACACGGACATCTAGTCCCAATTCAACACCATTAAGTATTTGAAACAATGCGAGAGTAAAATTAGTAGCGGAACGCGACGATGCAGCAAAAACGTCGGAACCTAGGCGTGCAACGTGCCTTGATTAGATTTTAAAGAATAGCTGCAGAAGGATTGTCGTGAGATTGATAAGATTTAAAGAGCGAGTGGATTTTAGAGCGGAATGAACCACCAGTCTATACTGTAGCCACTGGGTCGGATCATCTGCTTTGAGAAAGGGAATGTACGACCGAACAGCAGGTAGTTTAATCAGGGAAAAGTATAGAGGAATCCTTGCCTTGTCAAGGTCTTTTGCCATTAAACGTAAGAACCCCGCTTATCTGAGCGCGGTTCTTACGTTTAACTATATCGGCTATAAGCTAACCCTGTATACTGAGAGCGTTCGCGACAACCTTGCCAAAATCATCAGCAAAGCGGAAAAAATCATCAAAATCAACTGCACCATTCGGCGAAATATCGAAGCGCGAATCGTAACCAACATCGCCCTCGCTCTTACCAAAGTTATCGGCAAAGAGGAAGAAGTCGTCAAAATCGACCGTATCACCTTCGCGGGTAAACCATCCGAGAATCGCATTGCCATCGGCATCAACTGGAGCCGTTACCGGCACTAGCACCGTCGACGACTGATCGGCAAAGGCCAGAAGCGGGGCCAGCGTTACAAAGAGATCTTGTGTCTCCTGTATCTGCCGTTTCAACTCAACCAACGCATCTACTGGCGTCGGCTCGTTGGGAAAATTGTCGACACCATCGGCGATTTGGAACGAGACGACAATACTGCCCTGTTGAATATCGGTGATAATAATCCGACTAGGGTCGATCCCGAGCGCCTCGGCCAATTGCCGTATAAACTCATCAGTGAAGAGAGTTACAGCTTCCTGATCCTGAAGATCTAGGTTGCTATCAAAGGTCAATTCACCTTCGATCCTAGTTTCGACAACGACTTCGGAAGCCCCACCGACTAGCACGATCCGAGCAAAATCTTCAGTAGAGCCAGGTATTACATCGACATTCGTCTCGTTATCTGAATCGAAGGGTCTAACATCATATATATAAGAAGCCCCTTCAATGACAACATCGTCGACAAACTCAGATATTCCTGCGCCCAACGTAGCGACCAATTCTTCAACGCCCTCTTCTTGCTGGCGATAAACGCGATAACCCCGCACATCGCCGGTCGGTACAATTTGGCCACCAAAGGTCGTAAAAGACCGGGCATCATCGACCGACAGCGCCCACGTGAGTGCTACGGTCCTCGTATCGCCACCAGAGGCCACTAGGGCTTGTAGGTCGGTTACCGGTGCGGGAGGAATATTGTCAATGGCGGCGACGGGTCCAGAAGTAGCCAACTGCGCCGTCACGGGAACAGCGCAAAAGGCCGCCAACGCGATAAGAATCGTAAGTTTCTTCACAATGCCCTCCTTGTAAGGAAAGGATGGGGGTACATGACGTAAATTGAGACGGGCCTTAAATCTAAGCCGTTCACTTGCCCCGGGTCAAGCAGTTTTTAGAGAACAAAAAACGCGATGCCTATAATAGGCACCGCGTTTTTATCTAAGATAAGCAAAGCCATAAAGCCTATGCTTATTGGATACTAACCGCCGACGTAGGTCCCGGTCTTGCCAAAGTTATCGGCGAAGATAAAGAAATCGTCGAAGTTGACTGCGCCACTGGCATCCAAATCAGTCGCCGCAGTAAAATCCGCTTGGCCAAAGTTATCGGCGAAGATGAAGAAGTCGTCGAAGTTGACCGTGGCACTGGCATCAAAATCGCCGACAATCGTATTGCCATCAGCATCGACCAAGACAGAAACCTCACCCGGGTCAAAACCCGCACCCACAAGATCTACAGTCAGTGTCGGCTCATCTACGTCGTCACTGGTGATCGTTATCGTGCCTGTGTACGCCTGGGCGAGTAGTGGTTCAAAGGTGATACCAATATCAATCTCTTCGCCACCGGTCAAGGTGAAAGGCACCTGAGTCAACTGTACGACATTTCCGTCTTCATCACTGCCAACAGCGGTAAATGCAGCGTCGCCGCTGAGAGCTATTTCACCGGTGATTAATAAATCACCAACATTTGTCAACGTGAGATCGAGGCTTTTGGTCGTCCCAATCGCGATGCTAGCAAAATTGAAAGCACCACTAATCGAGATATCACCAACGTCGAGCCCCCCTTCAATCGAGGCGGTCAAAGCAACAACCGTGGTGCGGTTGTTAGGATCGTTGGTAACCAAGACCAATTCACCCTCATAATCGCCGTTGAGATTGCCAACATCACTGGCGGCGAATGTCACATCAATGCCGTCAGTCTCCCCTGCGGCGAGACTCAACGAAGCTACATCGACAGAAAAGCCGGTGCCTGTGATCTCAGCCGTAACTATCAATACCGCGTCGGGATCATCGGGACTATTGAGGAAGGTAAACGTCTCCATCAACTCCTCGTCGATCTCTGCAACCCCCATGTCCTGCGAGCCTGAAGCGAACGAGGTAGACGAAAGAACTGGGCCCGACGAAAGAGCCGCCGGATCCGCCTCTAGCTCAGCCTCAAGGTCGCTCACGGCGTCCGCCGCGTCCGGACCAGCAATTTCAAACGAAACGATGACACTGCCCTCTACGATACCGGTAATGGTAATGAGCGCAGGGTCAATACCCAGCAATGCAGCCAATTCAGCTATAAAATTAGTTGAGAAGTCATCAACCGCGGCCTCATCTTGCAAATCCAACACTGCGTCAAAAGTCAAAGTGACAACCTTGACCTCTTCATACCCCTCGGGCGCTTCTCCCAAAGCCGTCGGCGGAGGACCTAAATTGACCTGGTCCGACTCAACCGCACTGCTCTCGTTACCGGCACCATCGGTGACGGTGACCAAGTAAGTGTAAGTCTCGCCCGTGATAACCGTGTCATCAACGAACGAAGTCGCGCCCGCACCTGCGCTACCGACCAACACAGGATCAGTAGTGCCAATGACTTGGCGCCAAACTTTATAGCTAGCCACATCGTTGACGTTAACAAAGACGCCACCCGACGTGAAGTCGCTACCCGCCGGAGCCTGGCGACCAAAATCATCTGTAGCCAAAGCCCAAGCAACGTTTACACTATTCCCGGTCTCTATATCAAGCTCTGCCGTTACTGTAGCAACAGGACCTGGTGCAAGATTATCCGCGCTACCAACAGCCGCTGAGCTTACTGTCATCGCAGACATAACCGGACTCGCGCACAGAAAAACACTCAACCCCATTAGGGCTAAGCTTGTAATAAAAACTTTTTTGCCTCTCGACATGTCCGTTTTCCTCCTCATCGATGCTCGATGCTATCCCCTGCACAACGCGGAAATAGTCGGCCCTTGATTTGGACCTCCTGCAGAGGCCACAACTGAAATTGAAAGTGTTTAGTTTATACTAAAATATAGCTTAAGGATCAGGGAGAGAATTGACGTAAATTTATAGTATTATAACTCAGAGTCAAGCAATTTCTTTTGTTCTTCCGGACTGCGCTGCCTCCCTTTCCGCGCCAAGTTGCTAAGACTAAGCAAAGACGCTGCACTTAGAGCTACAACAGCCCCTAATATCCCTTGTGGAGTAGAGGCATCTTGCGGGAGATCTAAGACAATAAGCTATAAAACGCGATAACGCTACGAAGTACATAAATTGGCTTATTCCATTATGTAAGGTGTATTCCGCTCCTTTAGCGCTCGCGAAACACAAGTAAATCCAGACCGTACGTTAAAAACGTTTATAGCCTTAGGCTGTGATTCAGCACACCAAAATCGCGCTTTTTCGACGTTCTACTCGCTTCCTTGACCCAGCTAGCGAGCCAGAATATCTTAAAAACCCTGAACCCAGTGCCAAGTATATAAAAAAGAATGACACCTAGCAATGCCACGCATACCCGAAGACATTCTCGAGCGCATTCGCGACGCCACCGATATTGTAGACGTGGTCTCCGAACACGTGCAACTCGGTAAAAAAGGGCGAAGTTTTTTTGGGCTCTGCCCCTTCCATGACGAGAAATCTCCATCTTTCAGTGTCAATCCCGACCGCCAGATCTATCATTGCTTCGGCTGTGGCGTTGGAGGCAATGTATTCAAATTCCTTCAGGAAATCGACCGAGTCACTTTTATGGAAGCGGTCAAATTCTTCGCCGAACGCACTGGTATTGCTCTGCCAGAACACTCCGGCCCGTCACGCGAAGAAACCGATTCCGCCGATCGACTCTATCGAGCCAACGATCTCGCGCAGAAATACTTTCACCACATGTTGCTCAACGATGAGGCCGGTACGGGGGCACGCGAGTACCTGCAGGGCCGCCGACTCGAATCTAAAACGATAGAGCGCTTCGGCTTAGGCTACGCGACACCGGGATGGGACGGTCTGCTCAAAGTCGCCGGCCGTCGGGATTTACCCCCCCAAATCATGGAACAAGCAGGGCTCGCCCTGCCACGCCAAAGCGGCAACGGCCATTACGACCGTTTCCGCGACCGGGTAACCTTCCCCATTGCCAACCTCTCCAACCGCACCATTGCCTTCGGAGCCCGTGCCCTTCAGCCGGACCAGGAACCCAAATATCTCAATTCACCCGAAACACCGATCTACCACAAAGGGCGCGTACTCTACGGTCTTTCCGATACCCGCGACGCCGTTCGCCGCGAAGATAGTGTTATAGTGGTGGAAGGATATATGGATTTGATTAGTCTGGCGCAGGCCGGCATCCAACATGTGGCCGCCACCTCGGGCACAGCATTGACTGAAGAACACTGTCGCACATTGGCCCGCTATGCAAACAAAGTCGTACTGCTCTTCGACGGTGATGCCGCGGGCTCCACCGCCGCGATGCGCGGCTTGGGAGTGCTCTTGAGTACCAAGATTGACGCCCGCGTCGTCTCGCTACCCCCTGAGCACGACCCCGACACTTTTGTGCAAGAGCACGGTCCCGACACGCTTTTGTCGCGAGCCGAAAACGCGCAGTCCGTCCTCGACTTCTATCTACAACAACTCGCCCTGCACCACGATCTTTCCAGCGTCGAGGGCAAGAGTCGTGCCGTTGAAACATTCAAACCATTGCTG
>DQLG01000012.1 GCA_015660315.1 Candidatus Latescibacterota bacterium | reverse complement strand
GCCGTCATAGTGCAGGCCGTGTTCACGATCTTGTTTGAGCAGCAGGGGGCCGTCGAGGTCGACGTAGCGGGCTTGCGGGGCGAGTAGGGCGGCGGGGGCCATGGCGAGCGAGGTGGCGACCATGCAGCCAACCATTAGGTCTAAGCCCAGTTCTTTTGCTTTTGTCGCCAATAATAGCGCTTCGGTGAGGCCGCCGGTTTTGTCCAGTTTCAAGTTGACGCATTCGTAGCGGGTGGCCAAGGCTTCAAGGTCGCTGTTGGTGTGGCAAGATTCGTCAGCGCATAGGGGCACGGGGTGTTCGAGTTCGGCGAGTAAGGCATCTTGACCGGCGGGCAGGGGTTGTTCGATAAGGGCTACGCCGCGTTGGGCGAGTTCGGCGGAGAGCGGTTCGACTTGCTTTGCGGACCATCCTTCGTTGGCGTCGACTATAAGCGTCGCGGCGGGGGCGTTGGCGCGGATGGCTTCGATGCGGTCGAGATCTGCGCCGTCGCCGCCGAGTTTGATCTTGAGTAGGGGGCGGTCGGCGTTTACGGCGGCTGTCTGGCCCATGGCTTCTGGCGCGGCGAGCGAGAGGGTGTAGGCCGTGGTCACTGGGTGTGGTGCGGGCAGTCCGGCGAGCTGGTGTGCGGCTTGGCCGCTGCGTTTGGCTTCGAGATCCCAGAAGGCGCAGTCGAGCGCATTGCGCGCAGCGCCGGGGAGTAATGCGTTTTGCAGGGTCGCGCGGTCGAGAGTATCGGTTTCGATCTGGGGGCGCAGCGCTTCTACAGCGGCGGTCGCAGCGGCCATCGTTTCGTTATAGCGCGGGTAAGGCACGGATTCGCCACGGCCGGTATCGCCGTCGCGGTTCAGTTCGACAACGAAGACTTCGGCGGTGGTCTTGGAGCCGCGCGAGATGGTGAAGGTCTGGGCGAGCGGGAAACTTTCGCCGTAGAGCGCGAGTTGCGTCACAGCGCGTCGACGAGGCGGGCGGCGCCTTGACGTACGGGATCTACACTCGGCAAACTGGTTTGTATTTCAATCTCGCACAAGAGCGCTTCGGCTTCGCTCTCTTGCAGGTGCGAGGTGTTGACCGCGACGCCAATGGTGCGGCAGGCAGGGTTAGTGAGCCGGCCGCATTCTTCGTTGAGGCGGATGCAGTCCGATAGCTGGGGCAGGGCGTATTCGGGCAGGCCGCGCATGTGCGCGCGGTTGGGGTCGTGGCACAGGACTAGGGCATCGGGTTGTGCGCCGTGCATCAGGCCGAGCGAGACGCCGGCGTAGGAGGCGTGGAAGAGCGAGCCTTGCCCTTCCACTAGATCCCAGTGCTCGGGCTCGTTGGCCGGGGCGAGGGTTTCGGTAGCACCGGCGACGAAGTCCGCGACCACGGCATCGACCGAGACGCCCTCACCGGCGATAAATATGCCGGTCTGTCCGGTGGCGCGGAAGGTACAGGGCATTTGCCGCGATTGCATTTCGCGCTCGATTGCCAGGGCGGTGAACATTTTGCCGACCGAGCAATCGGTGCCGACGGTGAGCAGGCGTTTACCCGATCGTTTGATGCCGCTGGCGATGGGAAAGGCGCGGTCGGGGAAACGCGCGTCGACGAGCCGGGTGCCCGTCGTTTCGGCGGCGGCGGCCAGCCCGAGGATGTCGCCGAGGGGTTTGTGCAAACCGCTGGCGATATCGTAGCCGAGGCCGACGGCTTGTAGCAGGGTATCGCGCCAAAGGTCGGAGACGGTGCCGCCGCGGTTGGCGACACCGACGATAAGGGTGCGGGCACCGGCGGCGCGGGCTTCGACGAGGGTTTGGTCGGTCAGACCGAGATCGGCGTTGCAGTCGGGCAGGCGCAGCTGGCCGGTGCACCAGTCGGGGCGCCATTGTGCGATGCCGGCGGCGGTTTTGGCGGCGAGTTGGTCGGCGGCGTCGCCTAAGAATAATAGGTAGGATCGTTGGAGTTTTATCATGGAAAATAAGATAGGGAAATACGGCTATTGGTCACGTTTTTTCTTCGTTCGATCCAGATCCACGCCGCGCCACCGCACAGCAACGCCAAGTTGAGCAGCAATAGGCCTCAGCGCAGCGGTGATCAACGGGCGGTGATTTCGATTTGGTGGCGGCCAGCATCAATCGATTTGGTGGCCCAACACAATGAGAAGTACTAATACGGGCAAAGCGCATGGTAACGAAGAGATTATCCGCCGGCTGGGTTTCGGGTGGGGCGGGCACGAATACTGCGCCTCCGACTACTTCTCCCAGCTCTTCGAATTGGCCATCACGCTGGTTGGCGCTCACGTTTGAAAGTCGCGAAACCCCATGCCAAATTTTGGCCTTTTCGTGTCACTGAAACCAACTCCCATCCTTCTGTTCCCAAAGAGTTCATTAATACATCCAGTTGGTCTAAGTCCACAAGGTTTCTGAGTCCTTTTCCTTTAAGCCACAGGTTTTTGTATTCCCATTGTACCATCTTCATAATCCTCCAATTAGAGATTAACCTGCGTCATTCTTCCACTAAAGACATCGCGCCGACCTTCTCGCACGTGGTTACCGTAGTCAACGCACCCGATGGCCGCAAGGTAAAAGTCACGATGTGCTGGGTGTCCGCCTAGCACGGAGCCGTGACCATTGCATTAGAACGCTTTTACTTCACCGAAACTCAAGTCGTAACGGTCTCCGGATACGATTTGCCGACCACATCCCTTAACTCTCCGAGAGCTATCCTCAGAGTTCATTGTCCCGTAAAATCTGGGACAGCAATCCGCTCAGACCGACACCTAAAAACTCTTGTAACAGACCGAAAGTGGTAGATTGACCTAGTACGGATTGGGTGTTATTAATAGTTCGTTAGTACACGAGGACCACTAGATAATAAGGAGGGCTAGTATGAAATTTCAGGTGTATCAGTCGTATTGGGGAATGTCGTCGTTGCCATTTGGCGGCGAAGAGTGGAGTATGGAGGAGAAGTTGGCGAAGATCGCCGAGGCGGGTTTTGACGGGGTAGAGTGGTTGATGGAGGAGAAGGAGCATCGGGAGGCTATGGTGCCGTTGTGCGACAAATACAATCTGCAACGGTCGAATATCGTCTTTCCGTGGACGCCGGATGAATTCGAGGACGATATACAGGCGGCCAAAGACGGTGGAGCCTCGCATATCAATTTGCAGCCGATGCCGATGCCGCGACTGGTCGCGCACGGGGTCTCCTATCTAGTGCGCTGCATGGATATGGCGGCGGCGGCAGGATATGAGCTATTCATCGAGACGCACCGCGACCGGATGACGACGGATATGTATTTCACGCTAGACCTGATCGATGCGGTACCGGACATGGTCCTGTGCGGTGATCTGTCGCATTTTCTAGTCGGGCGGGAGTTCTCCGGACCGCCGCTGTCAGAGCAGAACCAGATTTATATGGAGCAGATCCTCGCGCGCTGCGGCGCGTTTCACGGGCGGGTGGCCTCGCGCGAGCAGGTGCAGGTACCGATTAATTTCCCGCACAATAAAGTATGGTTGGACCTATATGCGAGTTGGTGGGAATACGGTTTTAGGCAATTTAAGGAGCGGTCCGGGGAAGACGACGTGCTGACTTTCGTGGTAGAACTGGGTCCGCCGACTTATGCGATGCAGGGAGCCGATGGTCAGGAGCTTTCGGACCGCTGGGCGGAAGCAGTGCAGATGAAAGATCTAGTGCGGGAGATTTGGGCAAGGTGTTAGCACTCTGTAGCGCGCTCGGTCTAAGACGGCCGTTTGTGGACAATAGATAAACGGAAAGAGCTGTCGGCGATTTTCGTTGACGGCTACAGGCCGCAGGCCGACGGCGCCAGTCCCAGCGATGAATCGGCGCTGGTCGTTGGATTTCGATTCGATTTCTGATCGCACTCTGACCTACGACGGGGTTTACCGCTACGCGATGGATAGCATGCGATCTCTTTTCGTATTATTGGCGCTGGCGACCTCAAGCTAACCGTAGACACCGACTAGCGTTTCGAGTGGGATGAGGAGCAGCGCGGCTTGGAATCCGAGCTGCAGTTGGGTGTGGGGTTGGGCTTCGAGTGGGGTGGCAAGGTGGCATGCTAAGCTACATCACCGCTGCACCACGTGGCGGTCGACCAGCACTTCCATCTTAGCGAGAGGATCGGATCGATGCAAAACATAGCTATCGCTCGTGAAAATTTCCGTCGTCACGCATGGGGCCAAGCCCTTGTCGAGGGCTGGCGGCAGGAAGTCGCCTACGCCCTGGAGCAAGATCGATCGTTCTTTGAGCGAATGATTTCGCAGCTAACGCCCTGGCCCGAATACGGCCAGAATTGTCCGGTGTGTGTCGGTCGTCAGTCGTCGATGGGTGAGACGGGGCTGTATCAGTGGGATATTCGCGATCCGGAGCGTCTGGTCTGCAAATACTGCAAGACCGAATATCCCAATGCCGATTACCCGGAGACGGGTGCGATTACTGCGTCGCGTATGGGACAGACCTTCAGTTTTTACCTAAATGACGAGGAGCACGCCCACCCGGAAGATACGACCGGCACGCACGCCTACCGCTGGGTTACCTTTCCGGTACATACGAGCTGGTCTGGAGTGCTGCGCTCAAAACAGGGCCGCTGGTGTCTGGAACAGGTGTTGCCGTTGGCTCGGCTCTATGCGCTGACCGATGATGTGGCCTGCGCCGAGCGCGCCGTCTGGATCCTGGACATCGCTGCCCGCCGTTATCCCAATTGGCTGTTCCACTCCTACGATGGTACCTACGCCGACTGTCCACCGGCTGAGGCGGCGCGTGAGTTGGGTCGCCATCCGCGCGGCGGACAGTTCCCCCACAAGACGATTATCACGGCCTTTGCGGGCCGGCACCGCGAAGCAGACTACTCCGTGCTGTTCAACGGCTTTTGGGGTGCTGGGCGTTTTGGTTGCAGCGGTGGAGACGCCGGTATTCTGCTACAACTGGCGCTCGCCTATGAGCTAATCCGCGGCGCTAGGGATGTAATTTCGAATGAGATCGATAATCGCATTCGCGAGGATCTTATTTTGGCAGGCTGCGACGATATAGAATGCTGGGACGAGATCAACAACAAGTGCCCGCCCGGCCGGGCGTTGAGCGCGCTGGTCGGAAAGTTATTTAATCGGCCCGACAGCGTGCGGCGGGCGATCGAAGGTTTTGCGGAACTGCTCGAAAAGGGATTTCACAGCGACGGTTTCTGTACTGAATCGCCTTCGTATTCGGATATGTTCCTCAACTTAATGCGGCCGATACCCGATCTGCTGGCCGGTTATAGCGATCCCGAGGATTATGTGCCAGAAAGTGGCCAACGGCTTGTCGATTTTGATCCCTATGCGCGTTTTCGGCGCTATCGCCTGGCGCTTGAAAGCATGATCCGCATGCTCGACCCGAATCGCAAATATCCGGTGATCGGCGATACGCATTTTGGCGGCGGTCTGTTGCCGATTCACGCGGAAGTGCTGACGGCGCACTATGGCCAAGACTACGCCGGTCTGCTACAGCAAACGCTGGGCGCACCTTTGGCCGAGGCCGGCGATGAATATGCACTGTGGTTTCGCGACCCGGAGCTAAAGGTCGAAGAGCAGACCCCGTTGCCTTTGCACAGCGAGTGGTTTCCCCACTGGCAGGTCGGCGTACTGCGCGGCGATGATGTGGAGGGCGATGTCGCGTTTTATTTCAATGGATACGCACAGGGCAGCCATCGCCATACGGACACGCTGGGTATCAGCTATATCGCGCACCATACCGAATTGGCGGCCGATCGCGGTTATATCTGGGACGATCCGCGCGGAGTGTGGACTAAGGGCACGCTGGCGCACAATATCGTCACCGTCGACGGCGAGAAGCAAAATCATCCGCATCGGCGATCGACGCTTGAGTTATTCGGTCGTGGCCCGGGGGTCGAAGTTGTGCAGGCGTCGGCACAGGCCTATGCACAGTGCGATTTGTATCAGCGGACCTCGGCGTTGGTGCAATGTCCCGACGGCGGGACCTATGCCGTAGATTTTTTCCGCGTCGCCGGCGGTAGTACGCACCATTATGGCTTTCACTGCAATGGAGTGTTGACGGGTATTGAGGGAGCAGATTTTGCCCCATTAAATGGAGGGGCGGTGCCTGCTGAGTGGCTGCAATGGGTCGAGCGACCACAGGCAGCAGAGCCGACTCAGATGGTCAAGGCGATGTGGGCATGCGATGATGTTCGTATGGATTTGCACCTGCTCAGCAAGATGGATCGGCTATTGCTAGCCGACGCGCCCGGTTGGCGCAGTTGCCACGGTAGCGAGCTCAATGCACCGCCGGTGCAACAGGTGTTGGCCGAGCGCCGCGGCGATAATGTCGTCAGCGACTACGCCGCTGTGATGGTGCCCTATAAGGGCGCCACTTCGCCGGTTGAGAGCGTGCGCTTGCTCTATGCGCAAGACGGTGCGCTGGCGGTGGAAATATCGTTTGCGGATCGCACAGATTATATCATATCGACATCTGACGACGTCGAACGCACCTGTGGTCCTATTACCTTATCCGGGCGTTTCGTCTATGTCTCGGTCGATGCTGAGGGACAACCACTGCGCGCCTATTTGCTCGATGGCACGCGGCTCAAGTGCGGAGATCTCGAATGCTCGCTGCCGCGCGGTCGGACCGAATTACCCATCGCTTCGGTCGAGGGCAGGACCCTGCTTTTGCAGCAGGTGATACCGGATGAAGTGTTGTCGAATGTCGAGTGCTTGCTGATTGGCGGGACTGGATACGATATCGAAGAAGTCTCCGGTAATGTTATAAGGGTGCGCGACTATCCGTTGGTCACCGGCGAGGCGGTGACATTATTGCACGGGCGGGTGTGGGTGCCGGATCTGACCGCGGCAGGCTAGAGACATGCCTTATAATCTGAATCTGATTAGTATGACGGGCCAAAACGCAGCGAAGACACATCGGCGTCCTGCACTAAAAAGCGCAACCGCACCATCTTACCGGCTACAGCTGTCAGGTCCTTGCCGTCCTTCCACCGCAGTATCCCTTCGATTTCATCGCCGACCAATGGCACGCAGTCGCGCAGGCGATAATTGGGCAGCGGCTTATTATCTGCGTCGCGAAATTTGACGCGTAGTGAGCCGGGAGCCGAGGTCGATCATAGCTTTATATCTTCGCGGCTGGCGATTTTTTGCTCGTCCAACTGCAGACCCAAACCTGGTGCATCCGGCAAGGTCAAATGTCCGTCGACCGGTTCGTAGAAAGTTTGGAAGAAGTGCTGTTTGTCCGGTTGGCTGTTGATCAGGAATTCGACGAAGGGTACGACCGACGGCGATTGCGATCCGGCTATGTGCAAGGCGGCTAATAGCGAGTGGCCGTGCGCGACGACTTGCACTTCAAAAGACGAAGCCAGCGCACATATTTTGACCAGTTCGCTGATGCCACCGGTCCAGTCTGGATCGTTTTGCAAATAATCTACTGCGCCGTTGACTAAAAGTTCTTTGCTCTGCCAGCGAGTATAAACATGCTCGCCGCTGGCAATGGGTGTGCGCGAGGCCGCACGTAATTGCGCGAACTCGCCGACGCGTTCGGGCGGGATCGGTTCTTCCATCCAGGTCGGATCCAAAGGCTGCAATGCCTGGACCATTTTGGTGGCGTAGTTGCGGTCCCACCCCATAAAGGCATCGAACATCAGTTTGTACTGTGGACCGACGGCTGTGCGTACCGCAGTTGCCATCGCCATATTGTTGGCAAAACCCTCGGCCCCGTGCGCCGGTCCGTAGCGGAAAAACCACTTTTGTGCGGTATAGCCTTTCGCTTGGTATTCGCTTGCTTTGGTAGCTGCTGCTGCGGGTTCGATCGAATGCCCGAGCATGCTGGCGTAGGCGGGCACACTGTCGCGCGTCGGTCCGCCGAGCAGGCGCCAGATCGGCTGGCCCCACGCTTTGCCCTTGAGATCCCACAAGGCGCAGTCGAGCGGACTCAAGCCCGTCATAAAGATCCCCGAGCGGCCGTGGCGATTCAGGCGCAGCATTTGGTCGTGCAGGGCTTCGATGGCGAGGGGATCCTTGCCGACGAGAAAGGAGCCGAGCTGGTTGTTGATAATAAAAGCTTGTTCTTTTTGGATTGGGCCGAAGAGACCGGAGAGGCCTTCGTCGGTGGCGATTTCAACAAAGAGCGCGTTGACTTGACGCGTACCGGGTTTTAAATCGGATGTTGGCGTGCGCTTGTTTTCAGGGTAGATGTCGATGGGATGGGCTTGCGGAGTGCTCTGCTCGGTGTCGGTGACTTCGCGCGAGCCGCTGAGGCGGAAGACGTTTACTTCGGTGATTTTCAAGATCTGCTCCGATCTGGAGGGATGTCGAAGGTCTATTGCAATAAGATGCGCTTAGGGTGTGATGCCTAGCCACAGTCGGTGAAAATATACGCCACTTTATTCTCAAAATGGCAAATTTACCGG